>NZ_JBSGCB010000004.1:0-285729 GCF_053601595.1 Nocardia sp. NPDC004711
TCCCGCAGGAGGACATGCCGTTCCTGCCCGACGGCACGCCGGTCGACATCATCCTGAACACCCACGGTGTGCCGCGTCGTATGAACATCGGCCAGATCCTCGAAACCCATCTCGGGTGGATCGGCAAGGCGGGCTGGAACATTCGGCTCACCGACGGCATTCGCCCCGACTGGGCGCAGCGTCTGCCCGCGGAACTGCTGTCCGCACAACCGGATACCAACCTCGCCACCCCGGTCTTCGACGGCGCCCGCACCGAGGAGCTGACCGGTTTGCTCGGTTCGACCCTGCCCAACCGCGACGGGGAGGTCATGGTCGGCGAGGACGGCAAGGCCACCCTCTTCGACGGCCGCACCGGCGAGCCGTTCCCCTATCCCATCGCCGTCGGCTACATGTACATCCTCAAACTCCACCACCTGGTCGACGACAAGATCCACGCGCGTTCGACCGGTCCGTACTCGATGATCACCCAGCAGCCCCTCGGTGGTAAGGCGCAGTTCGGTGGTCAGCGCTTCGGCGAGATGGAGTGCTGGGCCATGCAGGCGTACGGCGCGGCCTACACCCTGCAGGAACTCCTCACCATCAAGTCGGACGACGTGGTCGGCCGGGTGAAGGTGTACGAGGCGATCGTCAAGGGCGAGAACATCCCCGAACCGGGCGTCCCCGAATCCTTCAAGGTCCTGCTCAAAGAACTCCAATCCCTCTGCCTCAATGTCGAAGTCCTCTCCGCCGGCGCCGCCGTCGAACTCCAGCAACCCGACGACGACTTCGACCGCGCGGCGACCAATCTCGGAATCACCCTCACCCACAACGAATCCGCCGCCATCACCGACCTGACCAGCTGATCCACCCGGCCGTGTGCCGCGCCCCGGCTCCCCGGGACGCGGCACACGCGCTGGTTCCAGCATTGTGACGGCTCAATATTGCGACGGCTCAAAGCGGTTGGCAGGATGTCCGCCGTATGTATTTTCATTCGAATAGTGCCCGGGACAGTCTCGAAGGGCTGTCCGTCGGGGATGCGTTGGGGGCGCAGTTCTTCGTGCCCGGGCGTTCGGTGCCCGAATTGATCGCCGGTCGGCCACCGGCCCCGCCGTGGGAATGGACCGATGACACCGAAATGGCCTGCACAGTGTTCGACGAGATCCGGGCGCGGGGCCGAATCGACCGCGATGCGCTGGCGGCGGCGTTCGCCGATCGGTGTGAGCCCTATCGGGGCTACAGCGGCGGTACCGTCGCTCTGCTGCACCAGATTCGCGATGGCCGGCCCTGGGCCGAGGCGGCGGGCGCGCTGTTCGAGGGGCGCGGGTCCTGGGGCAATGGCGCGGCGATGCGGGTAGCCCCGCTCGGGGCGGCGTTCCCCGGGGAACTGGACCGGGTGGCGGCGCAGGCCGCGTTCTCGGCCGAGGTGACGCATCGGCACCCGGAAGCGATCATCGGCGCGATGGCCGTCGCCGTCGCGGCGAGCCACGCGGCGGCAACACGCGGAAAACACTGTGCGCCATACGAATTGCTCGACGCTGTCGAGCCGTATCTGGTGGACGGGCGTACCGCCGACGGGGTGCGCCGGGCGCGGAAGCTGCTGGGCCGATCGGTTGCCGAGGCGGCGTACGACCTCGGCAACGGCGCACAGGTCACCGCCCACGACACAGTGCCGTTCACACTCTGGACCGCCGCAACCTTCCTCCGGGACTACCCGGCCGCGATCACCGCGTGCGTCGAAGCGGGCGGCGACGCCGACACCACGGCCGCGATCGTCGGCGGAATCGTCGCCGCCCACACCGGAATCGGCACCGACGGCGACCTGTGCGGGGTGCCCCGCGAATGGCTGTCGGCGCGAGAACCCCTGCCCTCCTGGGTGACGACACCCGCACGGTAAACGTCGGGCGGCACAGGATCCGAGACCATCACCCACCGGGCCGGCTACATCGACGGCGCCGCCGATTCCGGCCACCGTGCGGCCGGGGAGATCGCCCCTGCCCTCTCGCGGAGCAGCGTGCAAGCGGTCGGGAACAGGCCCGCAGATCCGGATCACACCGACCGGCGCAGGGAGCGTTCGTCGATCCGGAAGTCGCCGGCGGGCGCGGTGTGACCGGGCTCATGCCGGCGCGGGGACGAGTCCCCGGTCGCGGCAAGTGTGATGCTTGTCGGATTCCCTCTGCGGTAGACCGATCGTCATACTTGATCGTGGTTTCGTGGCGGGCGGTCGTTGCTCGCCGTATCGATCAAATGCTGGGGACCGCCCGTGGGTGCGGTTCGAAGGGTTCCCCGGCAGTTCTGGAGATCAGGAGGGTTGATGGATCGCCGTCGAGTGGCAGTCGGGATTGTTGTCACCGGTCTCGCATTGAGTGCTCCCATCGTGGCCGTGGGCACGGGCTCGGCCGGGGCGGCACCGGTGACGGAGGGGTGCCACAGCGGTACCCGGGTTCCCACCGAGGACCCGCACGAGTACGACTCGTGCATCGCGGGTGAGTGGGGCAATGTGCGGCGGTGCCCGCCGTTCACGGTCGTCGATCAGACCGTGGACGGCGACGTCCGCTGCGTGGACGAGTGACGTTCGCGCCCGCGGCACACGGGTTCCGGGGATCGGCCTGCGGCGCCGGGCGCCGCTGACGGGCGCTAGCCGGCGGCGACCACCCGGGGCGCGGCAAGACATTCCTCGACGAGACGGACCGCCTCGGGCAATTCGATGTGGTCTTCCGGGTAGGCCCCGAGATGACCGCCGTCGGGGAGGACGGTGGCGACCGCGCCGAGCTCGCGGACCAGAACGCCCACGTGCTCGAGCGGGTCGGGCGCGTTGACCGGGTCGTCGATGGCCTGGAGCACCCGGAACTGCTTGGCGGCGGCGCGGATTCGCATCCAGTCGAAGTCACCCGCGAAGAAGCCGGCGAGCAGGTCGTAGCCGACCTCGTGGACCGAGGCCGAGACCAGGACGACACCGGCGAAGACCCCCGCGGCCGGATCGTGCGCCTCGAGCACGCGCAGCACATTGACCGCGCCGATGCTGTGGCCGACCAGCACGGTGTCCTCGGGCCGGCTCGCGGCGGCGGCCTCCGCCAAGGCCTCGCGCCACGGATCACGCTGCGGCGCATCCGAATTCGGCAGGTTGGGGATGACGACCTGATGCCCCCGGCCGGTCAGCTCGCCACGGAAGGGGGGAAACCAGACGCTGTCCGCCCGGGCTTGCAGTCCGTGCGAGACCACGATGGTGCTCACTGCTCAATAGTCCTCTCGTTGTCGTTCCGACCATCGAGCCTGCACGACGACACTGGCATTCGACTGGCAAGGCCCCCGCCGCCGTGCCGAGCGGGCGCCGGTGCCCCGCTATTGCGCTACGGCGCGGATGATCTCGGCGACTACGGCCGGTCGGGACTCAGCGCCGAGCGCTCCAGACCCCACGGGGAATCGGCCGTGAAGGCGGCGTCGGCAGCGGACAGGTCACCGGCGAAGGAGGCGTGGAACTGGGCGAGCGCCCGGAATCCGTCAGATGACGTCCGTATGGCGTTGCAGCGCATCGCGCAGCGCACCGCGGCGGGTGATCCCGAGTTTGTGGAAGACGCGCTGGAGGTGGGTGGAGACCGTTCTGGAGGACAGGAACAGCTGCTCGCCGATCTGCTTGTTGGTCAGCCCGGCGGCGGCGAGTTCGGCGACGGCCAGCTCGCGCGCGGTCAGCGAATTCGGTCCGCCCGCGGTGGAATTCGCGCGGGCGGCGCTGAGCTCGGCGCGGGTGCGCTGCCACCACGGTTCGGCGCCGAGTTCGGCGAAAATCCTCGCGGCCGTGTCGAGATGCGTCCTGGCCGCGACGGCGGCGCGGTCGCGGCGGAGCTGCTCGCCGTAAAGGAGTTCGATGCGCGCACGATCGAACACCCACCGCTCGGCGCCGGGGGTGGCCAGTGCCTGTTCGAACAGCGCGCCGCCGTCCTCGGGATGCGCGACCGCCAGCGCGGCGGTGGTGATCATCGCCAGTCGTGGCGAAAGCTCGTCCAGCCCGGCCGCTTTCGCCGCACCCGCATGCGCCCGCGCCTCGTCCACGCGTCCGCTGCGGGCCGCGGCTTCGGTCAGGTCGAGCACCAGCCACAGGGCGTGGGGTGTGTGCGGCAGGAAGGCGCCGGGCGGGTTGATCGAGGCGGCGTGCCGGTAGGCATCGGTGAAGGCCGAGGTGGCGAGGGCGTGCATGCAGCGGATATGGGAGGCGTAGTGGGCCAGCGCCAGCAGGTTGCGCGGAGCCGCCCACATGAGCAGCTGCTCGCTGAGCTGTTCGAGGGTCGCGACCTCCCCGCGGGCGGCCGCGACCAGGCCGCGCAGGAACTTCCCGGGCCCGGCGGTGGTGAGATAGCCGAGCTGGGCGCACAGCCGCAGCCCCTCCGCGGTGACCTCGATCAGGTGATCCCAAGCGCCACTGAAGAAGTCGTCGTTCCCGAGCAGGAACAACGCGTCGATGGCCCGCGCCACCGCGCCGCCGTCGCGGCCGTCGTCGATCACCCGTTGCAGCGGTTCCCGGACCCGTCCGGCCCGATCCAGATACGCACCGGCGGTCGCGACGCGCACGATGTGCACCGGATCGGCGGAGAACCGCAGCTGGTCCAGGGCCGCATCGAGATCCGTCAGGGCCTTGGCCCCGGCGTGCGCGGGATCGACGAACGGCCCGCCGAGCAGTGACAGGGCATCGGCCGGGTCCGGCAGCGCGCGGTCGAGCGCGGCCCGGATCTCGGGCCACAGCTCCTGGCGGCCGCTGTAGAAGCCGATGTACAGCAGGGTGTGCAGGGCCTCCACCACGGTGTCCGGGTCGCCGGGTGTGTCGTCTGCAGTGCGCAGCGCGGCCAGCAGCAGCCGGCTCGCGGTCGCCACATCACCCTCGCTGTTGAGCAGTTGGAAGGCCGCGGCGAGCGCCGCCTCTAGCGAATGACCGCCGGTCGCGGATTCGCGGGCGCCACGTAGCAGGCGGCCGGTGTCGGAGAGATCGCCGGTGACGAGGGAGCCCAGGTAGGCCGCCCGCGCGGTCCGGCGGGCCCGGTCGCCCGCGGCCGGGCTCAGTTCCGCCGCGCGCAGCATGGTCGCGGTGGCCCGCACACTGTCGCCGTCGTGCAACATGCGCTGGGCGACCGCCTCGAGCAGGCCGGCCACATCCTCATCGGGGCCGGTCGCGGCCTGGCCGAGGTGCCAGGCCGCGCGCTGCGGCGAGTCCGCGAAGGCGTCGGCGAGGGTGCGGTGCACGGCCCGGCGTTCGCCGCTCGTCGACAGCTCCACCACGGCCGACCGGATCAGCGGATGCCGGAATTCGAGGCGGCCGGTCCGCGGATTCGCCCGCACGATTCCCGCCCGCTCGGCCGCCGCCAGATCCCCCGCACCCTGCGGGAGCGCGATGCCGTCGGCGAGGCTCATACCCTGGTCCGCGCCCCCGAGCACGACGACCAGCAGCGCGCGCCGGGTCTCCGGCGGCAAGGCCTCGATCCGGGCGGCGAACACGCGCTGCAGGCGCCGGGTCAACGGCAGCACCTCCGGCAAACACCCTGTGGCACTGCGATTTTCGAGGGCGATGGGCAACTCCAGCAGGGCCAGCGGATTGCCCCGGGCATCGGTGCGCAGCCGGCGCCGCACCGTGGCCGGGAGGGCGGGGAACTCCGATTCCAGCAGCTCCTCGGCGCTGTGATCGTCCAGCGGCTCGACCTCCCGGATCCGAAACCCGCTGCGCGTGAACGCATCACCGGCATCGGAGCGCACCGCCGCCAGCAGCCGGATATCGGTGTCTCCGAGGCGGCGCAGAGCATAGATCAGCACCATGGTGCTGGCCAGGTCCAGCCATTGCACGTCGTCGATCACCAGCAGCACCGGACCGCCCTCGACTCCGGCCCAGACCCGCAGCAGCGCAAGGGTTGCCGCGCCGGCGAGCAGGGTCGTGGGCAGGCTCCCCGGCTCCAGCCCCATGATCACGCGCATGGCATCCCGGTGCGATGCCTCGAGCCGATCGACGTATCCGGCCATCGGTTGCAGTAGTTGGTTCAAGCCGCCGAACCGCAGGCCCGCCTCGAATTCCAGGGCGGCCGCACGCAGCACCCGGGTCCCGTGCCAGGCCGCGATCTCGGCGGCCGCGTCCAGCAGCGCGGTCTTGCCGACCCCGGCCTCGCCGCTGAGCACCAGCGCGGTGTCATCGCCCGGAACGCCAGTGACGAATGCGGAGATCACCTCGATATCGACCGCCCGACCGACCAACATCCGCCACCACTCTCCCACCGCACCACATCGTCCCGATCATTCTGACTACGCGGCATTCCAGGCCCCGCGCATTTCGGGGAATACCCGCCGGATCCGCCCACTCAGTGGGCGCAGGTGCGAGCCGGGTGCGGCCGGCGAATTGCACGGCGGGCTGGGCGGCGATGGTTCGGCGGGTGAAGCGGCAGAGGCGGGCAATTCCTACCGCCGGAACCGGGCGCTGACCGGGCAAACCCCCAGAGATCCAACAAGTGAGCGCACGCTCAGGACATTTGACCAGTTGCCTGCGAATTGCCATGGGGCCGATAAGTTACATCAAACCCTTTGTTACACATATCAACTCGAATAGCTTCGAGGTGACCATCCCCACAGCGCCGAAACAACGATTCCGGTTGAACGCCCAACCTGGAATCCGTAAAGTTACTCACTAGTTAGGAACGAAGGTGTTCCTACCTCGGCCCAACATTCTGCTAGGGGGCCAATCGCATACCGTCCGCATCCACCGACGCATGTCGGACGAACACCGTTGGATACCAACAGGTTCGTACTTTAAGGAGGGGACGATGGTTTCCTACATCGTCACGGGCGGAACCGGATTCCTGGGCCGGCGCGTTGTCGCCGCGCTGCTGGAGCGCGACCCGGAGGCCGTGGTCCACGCACTGACGCGTGAGGCCTCGGTGGCCAAACTGCGCGAGCTGGCGGCGGGCTGGGGCGCCGAGGATCGGGTGTTCCCGCTGGTCGGAGACCTGGCCGCGCCGGGACTGGGCCTGCCGGAGGGCGCCGGCAGCCGCTTCTCGGAGGCCCCCCGGGCCGATCACATCATCCACCTCGGCGCGGTCTACGACATGACCGCCGACGCCGAGGTCACCTACGCGGCCAATGTGCAGGGCACCCGCTCGGTCATCGATCTGGCCCTGGAACTCGGCGCGGTGCTGCATCACGTCTCGTCGGTCGCGGTCGCGGGCGATCACAAGGGCAAGTTCTTCGAGGACGATTTCGACCTCGGCCAGGGCCTGCACTCTCCCTATCACCGCACCAAGTTCGAGGCCGAGAAGATGGTCCGCGAGGCCGCGGGCCTGCGCTGGCGGGTCTACCGCCCGGCCATCGTGGCCGGCGACTCCCGCACCGGCGAGATGGACAAGATCGACGGGCCGTACTACTTCTTCCCCGCCATCGCGGGGCTGGCGGCACTGCCCTCGGAGCTGCCCATGCCGATCCCCGACCTGGGCGCCACCAATATCGTGCCGGTGGACTACGTGGTCGACGCCATGGTCGAGCTGATCGGCAAGCCCGGGCTCATCGGCCGCACCTTCCACCTCACCAACCCCGAACCGCAGCCGTTCACCGAGATCTACAACGCGCTCGCCCGCGCCGCCGGCGCGCCGACCGCCATCGGCACCGTGCCCGGCTCGCACACCGCGCTCCACGCCCTCGGCGGGCTGCCGGGCGTGCCCGCGGTGCGGGACTTCCTGCTGGAGCGCTTCGGCATTCCCGCCGAGGTGGCCCCGCACACATCCTTCGAGTCGACCTTCGTCTCCGAATCCACCCGGGCGCAGCTGCGTGGCAGCGGCATCGAGGTGCCGGCGTTCGAGGACTATGCCGCCGCCCTGTGGAAGTACTGGCGCGCCAACCTGGATCCCGATCGCGCCCGCCGCATCGAGGGCGATCGCCTCGCGGGCCGCATCGTGCTCATCACCGGCGCGTCCAGCGGCATCGGCCTGGCGACCGCGCACGCGGTGGCCAAGCGCGGCGCGACCGTGCTCATGGTCGCGCGCACCGAGGAGGACCTGAACGCCACGGCCGCCGAGGTGCGCGCGCAAAGCGGTGCGGCGCAGGCGTACGTCTGCGACATCACCGACGAGAAGTCGGTGGAGCTGCTGGTCAAGCAGGTGCTGGCCGATCACGGGCACGTCGACTACGTGGTGAACAACGCGGGCCGCTCGATCCGCCGCTCGGTGGTCAACTCCACCGATCGCATGCACGACTTCGAACGGACCATGGCTGTCAACTACTTCGGCGCGGTGCGGCTCATCCTGGCGCTGCTGCCGTCCATGCGGGAGCGCCGCTTCGGGCACTTCGTGAACATCTCCTCGATCGCGGTGCAGACCAAGGTGCCGCGCTTCGCGGCATACGTGGCCAGCAAGTCGGCGCTGGACAACTTCAGCGAGATCGCGGCGGTCGAGAACGCCGACGCCGGAATCACGTTCACCTCGGTGCGCATGCCGCTGGTGCGCACCGCCATGATCGCGCCGACCGACCTGTACAAGTCCATCCCGGTGCACAGCCCGGATCAGGCGGCCGACATCGTGGTGCGCGCGCTCGAGCACCGGCCCAGCCGGATCGACACCCCCATCGGCACCTTCGCCCAGGTCGTCGACACGGTCATGCCCTCGGTCAAGCGCGCCATCCTGCACCAGGGCTTCCGGATGTTCGGCGAGTCCAAGGCGGCGCGCAAGCCCGCACCGGTCGCCCCGGTGAACGCCGAAACCGCCACGGTGGACGCCGAAACCGCCACGGAGAAGCCGGAATCGCGCAGCCCGCTGCTCGCGCTGGCCCCGATCGTGCAGCCGCTCATGGGCCTGCCCGCCCCGGCCGCGCGCATCACCAACCGCATTCCGGGCCTGCACTGGTAAACAGCCCGTCCGCCAACACGGTTCGGCCCGGTGTGGAACAGCACACCGGGCCGGCCGTTGTTCGGTATCCGCGGTCCGGTGGTGGGCGAGGCCCCAAGTGCCGTGACACCTGACGCCCCCCGAACCGCGGATACCCGGACCCCGCTCCGGGGTCTCGTCAGCAAGTCCACGAGACCGCCCGGGAGCCGGGCCCTTTCCCCTCCCCGGGGTCAGATGCGGTCCGCGGCGAAGTTCGCCGCGTCCACCAGATCGCTGCCGTAGGCAACGTGCGCGTTGGCGTCGATGCCGGAGCCGCAGATGGGATCGCCGCCGGTGCACCAGTCCCCGGTGCGGAACTGGTATGCGCCGGGCACATTCCAGCCCAGGCCACGCATGGGGTCACCGAACAGCAGCACCGCGACGACGCGCTCGCCGAGGTAGCCCGGCAGCTGCACCCGGCCCGGATACCAGGACACCACGCCGGTGCCCAGTGCCGCGTGCACGACCGCCGCGCCCTGCGAGTAGCCGACCAGGACGAACTCCTGGCCCGGGCAGGCGGCGGCCGCAGCAGTCAAGTGTCCCACCAGATCCGCGCTTCCCGCGCCCACGGTGAACGAGTAGTCGGCGGGGTAGTTCACGCGATACGAACTCGTCGAAACGGGCAACCGATCCTGCAGCATGCCGTAGAGCGGATCGCCGATCTCGTCGCCGAGCCACCCGGGTTCGCCTGTGCCCCTTGCCACTACGACGTCCACCGCGGCGCATCCCGCGTCCGCGTGGGCCCTCGATGGTGGAACGAACACGGTCGCGATCGTCAGCATGATCGCGAGACCCCAAGCCGTACGCCACTTTCCGGGCAGTAATACCTTCCGGTCGCCCATTGTTCTCACCTCTCACGTCGTTGTGAGAAGCCCAGTGACTCTTGTCATTGACTAGAGACCGATCACCGGGCCATGTGACCCAAGGTAAGAATGGTCCAGGAGGGCGGCAATGAATTCCACTGGAGAGACACCTGATTGGTACCCAAACGTTTCATCATGAAACTTGTTATCTACGTGCTACTTCGGGGCTACGAATCGGCCACGGACGGGATCCGGACCACACCGCGAACCACGCGCAAAATGGAACTAGTTCTCATAGTGTGTTGGTATGGAACGACTTACCGGGCTCGATGCGAGCTTCCTCTATCTCGAAACAGACACCCAACTCCTGCACGTCTGCGCAATGCTGATACTCGATCCCGCCGCCGACGGGGTGAGCTACCAGCACGAGGCCTTCAAGGCCGAACTCGGGCGACGGCTACACCTCATCCCGGCCATGACCCGGCGGCTGCACGCGGTGCCGCTGAACCTCGATCATCCGGTCTGGGTGCGGGATTCGAACTTCGACCTGGACTACCACGTGCGCCGGCTCGCGCTGCCCGCCGGGGCCGGGGACCGGGGACTGGCCGAACTCGCCGCCGACATCGCCGGACGCCCCCTCGACCGGGGCCGGCCGCTGTGGGAGATGTGGGTGGTCGAGGGCCTGCCGCACGGCAAGGTGGCGGTCATCTCGAAGTATCACCACGCCATCGTGGACGGCATCACCGGCACCAACATGATGATGCACCTGTGCGATATGCAGCCGGGAGTGTCCTACACCCCGCCCGCCGAGATCGGCCCGGCCGAAACGGAACCCAATGATCTGCAGCTGGCCGGGGAGGCGCTGCTGAAGCTCCCGGGCCGGCTCGGGATGGTCGGCATGGTGCCCAAGACCGTTGGCATTCTGGGCGGTCTGGTGCAGCGGCGGCGCGGCAACGGAAGCCGCGGCATGCCCTTGCCCTTCACCGCGCCGCGCACGCCGTTCAATCGGGCAATCACCCAGCATCGCGCCATCTCCTTCGTGCAGACCGAGCTGTCGGATATCAAGGAGATAAAGACCGCCTTCGGGGTGAAGGTCAACGACGTGGTACTGGCGGTGGTCGGCGGCGCGCTGCGCAGCTACCTCGAGGTGCACGACGAACTGCCCGAAACCTCGCTCATGGCCTCGGTTCCGGTGTCCACGCACGAGACCTCACGCCACGAGGAGGGCACCAACAAGGTGTCGACCATCTTCGCGCGGCTCTACACCGAGATCGAGGATCCGGTGGCGCGGGTGCTGGCCATCGCCGAGGACAATCGCGGAGCCAAGGAGGAACACAATCTGATCGGCGCCGACTTCCTCCAGGACTGGGCGAAGTACGCGCCGCCCAACACCTTCCAGCTGGCCGCCCGAGCGTACTCGTCGCTCAAGCTGGCCGAGCACCACCCGGTGGTGCACAACCTGGTGGTGTCGAATGTGCCCGGGCCCAATTTCCCCATGTACTTCCTGGGGGTCCGGGTGGCGTCGATGTACCCGTTCGGGCCGGTGTTCCACGGCGCGGGACTCACCGCCACCGTGATCTCCAACAACGGGCACCTGGACTTCGGATTCATCGCCTGCAGGGAACTGGTGCCGGATGTGGGCACCATCGCCGACGCCGTCCCCGAGGTGATCACCGCGCTGCTCAAGGCCGCGCGCGAAAAGGCCTGAGCCCGGCCCGAATTCGCTACACCCGATCCACCACCGATTGAACGGCCTCGAGGAACACCGGGACAAAGACGTCCGCCTCGAGTGCGCAGGCCGCGTGACCGGCCTTGACGAGGAAGATCTCCGCTCCCGGAATCGCCTTCGCCATCTCCAGCTGACGGAAGACGGGCAGCGCCCTATCCCGCGTGGTGATCACCACCGCCGTCGGCACTTTCAGCGTCGGCAGCCAGTCCGACGCATCGAAACGCCCCAGCACCGCGAGCGCCTGTGCGAGCGCCCAACCGCTGGTGGCCCGCAGTTCCGTCATGGCCCAGCGATCCATCCGGCCCACCGGCCACGAGGATTCGGGCAGCGTGGGCAGTTTGTCGCGGCGCAGTTCGGCGCGGCGGAAGGACCATTCGGAGAACAGCGTGGCGGTGGCCGACCAGCCGCGGTGGAAGGCCCGCTCGCGCCACTTCTCCTGGAACCTGTAGGTGGTGGCGGCCAGTACCAGCCCGCCCACGCGATCCGGGTGCCGGTGCGCGGTCAGCTGGGCGACCACGCCACCCATGGAATAGCCTGCGAGAATGGGGCGTTCGACGCCCACCGCATCGGCGACGGCGACGACGTCATCGGCGAGATCGTCGAGATCGAAACGCTCGGAACGGATTCCGTGACCGTGCCAGCGCTGATCGAACAGGACCACGCGGTAGCGCTCGTTGAGTTCGCGCAGGCACGGGAACCAGTTGAGCATGGCGGTGGTGACCATGCCGTGCAGCAGCAGCACTGTCGGCGAATCCGCGGCCGGACCCGGCAGGTCCACCACGTAGGTCGAGCCGCGGCCGGGCAGCTCCACCATCGCGCCCTGCGGCACCTCGGTCAGCCGGGAGATGCGCGGCGAGAGCCGCCGGCCACGGCGGGGCGCGGCGGCGGGCGTGGTCAGGTCCGAGCTGGGGTTCGTCATCGAAGGCCTCCCGGCACACCGCCTCGGCGGTCGAAATGGAACACGTTCCACTTTATGATGCCACACCGGGGACGGACCTGCGGGTTACGGCTCGCAGGCGTCCGGGACAGCGACGACCGTGGTCACGACCACCGGAGCGGCCGGCGGGGGCGGGGTGACGGGCGGGTCGGCGGGGATCTCGTAGAGGCGAATTCCGGTGTGGCGCACCTGCCCCGGCTCCAGGGTGACGTCCGAAACGAAGGCGGCGTGACCGTAGATATCGATCACCTCGGCCGTGAAGGGGCCCGGACCAAGACCGGAGAGGCTCCAGTAGTTGTCGTTGCCGCGCCGCAGGGGCCGGTAGTCACGGCCCGAGGCGGAGCGCAGTGCGACCTGACGGATGGGATTTCCGGTGCCGGAGAACAGGATTCCGATCCAGCTGGGCGAGGAGCTCGGCTGCACGCGGTAGAAGAGCTCGGGCGCCGGATCAGGGTCGCGCACCTGGCTGATCCGGATCGGCGCGACACCGTCGGTGGCCTCGGCGATGACCTCGAAAGCCGAACGGCTCAAATCGTATTGGTCCGGGCCGCAACCGGGGCAGCGGTCCACGACCAGGGCGCGGACGCTGCCGAGCGGGCCGTCGATATCGACGTAGGAGCCGCAGGGGGCGGAACCGTCGTACTGACCGGTCGGGACCCCGACGTAGTAGCCGTCCAGCGGCAGACCGGGCAGCGAGCACGCCGCTACGCCCTGATCGAAGGCGTAGAACCGGGCCTCGCCCGGTTCCGGGGCCGGTTCCGACTCCTCGATGTGAATCTGCTGTGGAGTAACCGAACTCAGTGCAGCAGCCGCGGGAAGCGTGAGGACGGTTGTGGCGGGTGAGGCCGTACTACAGCTGAGGGACTGCGGTCTCATCCACCACGTGGCCAGTCCCACCACCACCGCTCCCACCAGAATCGTCCACAACCATGGCCTGCCAGAATGGACCTCTTCGTGTCCGGTGCGGTGCATGGCCGGTCCCCAACCCTCCGTATTGTGTTTGCTGACGCGATGCTGCACTTCACCTCAGGAAAGCAGCCGACGCCGTTTCGCCGGGCTCGAATCGGAAAGTCGGAAGGAAAACGGCGGCGTGTTGTCGGCGTGTCCTGGGGTTAGAACCGGAGGCCACGGCGCTTCGTATGTCCGGGTATCCCGCATCTCCGGATGCCCGCTCGCCTCAGGAGACCGCCGCCATGGCCCAGCTCGCGCCCTTCTACCGGCAGGTGCAGTCCCACTACGACCTGTCGGACGCCTTCTACGCGCTGTTCCTCGACCCGACCATGACCTACAGCTGCGCCTACTTCGACCGCGCGGGCATGAACCTGGAGGAGGCCCAACTGGCCAAGATCGATCTGGCCCTGGGCAAGCTGGGACTCGAGCCCGGGATGACACTGCTCGACGTCGGCTGCGGGTGGGGGTCGACCATGATCCGGGCGGTGCTGACCTACGGGGTACGGGTGATCGGACTGACCCTGAGCCGCAATCAATTCGAGTCGGTCCAGACGCGGCTGCGGGAACTCGGCATCTCCGAAGCCGAAGTGCGGCTGCAGGGTTGGGAGGAATTCGAGGGCACCGCCGATCGGATCGTCAGCATCGGGGCCTTCGAGCACTTCCGCAAGGAGCGGTACGCGGAATTCTTCACCCGGTGCCATCGGATGCTGCCGCCGGACGGACGCATGCTGCTGCACACCATCATCGGGCGCACCCTGGCCGAGCTGCGGTCCGCCGAGATCCCGGTCACCCGCGAGGATGCGCTGTTCCACATCTTCGTCAAGCGGGAGATCTTCCCCGGAGGCCAACTGCCGCAACCCGATACGGTCCCGCGGGAGGCGGAGGCCGTGGGCTTCCGGACCTCGCGGATCCAGTCGCTGCGGCCGCACTACGCCAAGACCCTCGACCTGTGGGCGGCGGCGCTGGAGTCGCATCACGACGAGGCGGTCCGGATCACCTCCGAGGAGGTCTACCAGCGGTATATCCGGTACCTGACCGGGAGTGCGCACTATTTCCGGGCGGGCCACCTGGACGTCGTGCAGTTCACCCTCCAGAAGTAGGCACCAGGACCGCTGCGCCCGCGAATCGCCCGTGGGCCAGATCCCGGAGAGCCTGATCGGCGGCCGCGAGCGGGTAGGGATGGACGGTCACCTCGAGGCGATGGCCGCCCGCGAAGGCGAGGAAATCCCTGGCGTCCTGGCGGGTATTGGCGGTGACGGATCGAATCTCCCGCTCCTGGAACAGATGCCGCTGGTAATTCAGCGGCGGAATGTCGCTGAGGTGGATTCCGGCGATCGACAGCACCCCGCCACGATCCAGCGCCGCCAGGGCGGGCAGCACCAGATCACCCACGGGTGCAAAGAGAATCGCCGAATCGAGTGGCTCGGGGGGTGCGTCGGCGGCACCCTGCGCCGAGGCCGCGCCCAGCTCCAGCGCAAGCTCCCGGGCCTCCTTGTCGCGGGTCATCACATGGACTTCCGCGCCCTGCGCCAGCGCCACCTGCGCCGCCAGATGGGCGCTCCCGCCGAACCCGTAGATACCGAGACGTCCACCCTGCGGCAGCGCCGCCCGTCGCAACGCCCGATACCCGATGATGCCCGCACACAGTAGCGGTGCGAGCTCGGCATCGGTGTATCCGCCGGGCAGGGGCAGCGCGTAATCCGCTGGTACGGTAGCGAATTCGGCGTAGCCGCCGTCGGCGTCCCAGCCGGTGTAGCGCGACTCGGGGCACAGGTTCTCCTCGCCCCTTCGGCAGAACCTGCACACTCCGCACGTGTGCCGCAGCCAGGCGATCCCGACCCGATCGCCCACCCGGATCTCACCGTCCACCCCCTCCCCCGCCTGCACGACCTCACCAACAACCTCGTGTCCGGGGACCACCCCGGGCCGATGCACCGGTAGATCCCCCTCGGCGACGTGCAGATCGGTCCGGCACACCCCGCATGCCAGCACCCGAACGAGCAACTCCCCGGCGGCGGGTTCGGGTACGGACATCTGTTCGAAGATCACCGGCCGCTCATCGACGGGGCCCGGTCGCTCGACCCGCCACGCTCTCATCGTCGCCATTCCCCCAGTCTCCTCCCGCCGGGCTCGCGGCCGGGAGAAACCGCCCTGGTTCCAGGGCGTCGCGAGGGCCGCCATCAGAGGTTGATTCGGGGTTTCGGCGTGGGCATCGTGCGCGACCGGTAGCGCCCGGGCAAGCCCCGGAAAAGAATGGGGCGACCAAACCGGCGGAAACCAGTTATTCTGCAGCCTGATCGACGCCCGGCCTCGCCGAAAATTCGGTGTTGCCGGGCGTTTTTTCGTGGTCCGGGAGGGATGGATGTCAACGATCGACGCGGCGCCCGAGGTGGACGCCGCCGAAGCGGCAGCCGATCCGGTGCCGTTCGCCTGGCGCGGCGTGCTCGCCGTGTCTCTGGGCTTCGCCATTGTGCTCGGCGTACCCGCGGCACGGGTCAATTACTTCGGCGATGAGCTGTACTTCCTGGCGGCCGGTCGGCGGCTGGCCTGGGCCTATCCGGACCAGGGGCCGCTGGCGCCGTTCGTCGCGCACCTCATGGATGTGATCGCGCCGGGTTCGGTACTGGCGCTGCGGATTCCGGCGCTGTTGCTGATGGCGGCCGCGGCGGTGGTGGCGGCCGCTACCGCGCGGGAGCTGGGGGCGGGGGCGCGGTATCAGGTGCTCGCCGCGGCGGCCTACGCGGTCTCGCCGCTGGCGTTCAACCAGATGCAGCTGATCACGCTGACCTTCGACATTCCCCTGCAGGCGGCCATCGTCTGGCTGCTGATTCGCTGGGTGCGGACTCGGCAGGACTGGCTGCTGATCGTCGCCGGCCTGATAGCGGCGGTGGCGTTCCAGGCGAAGTGGATGATGCCGGGTGTGTGGGCGCTGCTGGGTCTGGGCGTGCTGATCGCCGGACCGCGCGAGTTGCTGCGCCGCCCGGCGCTGTACGTCGGCACGCTGATCCTCACGGTCTCGATGATTCCCGGCATCCTGTGGCAGATGGATCACGACTGGGTGGAATCCAAGATGACCGCGATCATCGCCCAGGAGCAGTACGCCGCCCACACCGGACCGCTGGTCTGCGCGGTGGAGATCGCCGTCCAGTGCGGCCTGCTCGGCGGCCTGCTGAGCATCCTGGGCCTGTGGGGCCTGGTGCGGCTGGAGTCGTTGCGGCCCTACCGTTTCGCCCTGATCGCGGGCGTGGGGCTGCTGGTGATCGTCCTCGTCGAGAACGGCCGCTCGTACTACGTCGCGGGCTTCTGGCCGGCCCTGATCGGCGCGGGCGCGTTCGCGCTGAGCACGGTCGAGGCGCGGCGTCAGGTGCGCAAGGCGGTGAACGCCGTGGCGGTGCTGTCGGCCGTCCTGTTCACGGCGTGGATGTGCGCGATCCCGGTGCCGTACAGCTGGGCGTGGGCCCGGGACTTCACCGGGATCGATCGCCCGATCACCGACCAGGCCCAGTACTGGCAGCGCGAGTCGCTGACCGGCCCGGCCGGCTACGAAACCTTCACCAAGGCGGTCGCCGACGCGGTCGCCGGACTGCCCGAATCCGAGCGCCGCGACGCCGCGGTGGTCGCGACCGCGTACGTGCAGGCCAGCGCCCTGGAGGAATTCGGCCGCGCCTACAACATGCCGCCGGTCTACAGCCCCAACCGCGGCTTCGGCTACTTCGGCCCGCCGCCGGACTCGGCCCGCACCATCGTCTACCTCTCCGTGGACGGCGTGGGCGACAAAGAATTCCTCGCCAAGTTCGCCTCCACCACCCAGGTCACCCGCCTCGACGACCCCAACGGCCTCCCCGGCCTGGAACGCCTGGTCACCGTCTACGTCTGCCACGATCCCCTGCAACCCTGGTCCGGGGTCTGGCCGGGCCTGATGACCCTCACCTTCCCCAGCGGAATCTGAGCTACCCGAGCCGGTGTGCGGCCGCGGCGTCACCCGCCGCGGCCGTACTCGTTTCGCCGCCGGACGGCTCGCGGCGGCTGATTCCGCGGTCGCGGGGTGGGGTCAGAGGGACATCTTGCCGTTGTCCACGGTGTAGATGGCGCCGTGGACCGCGGAGGCTTCCTCGGAGCAGAGGAAGGTGATGACGTTGGACACCTGGGCCGGGTCCATGAGACCGCGAGCGGACGCGGTTTTCATGATGAGGGTGTAGTCGGGGTCCGTGGGGAACGTGAAGTTCTCCAGGAGGGGCGTGGTCATGCCGCCCGGGCAGACGGCATTGATCCGGATTGCGCTGCTGTCGAATTCGAGGGCCATGGCCCGGGTGAGCCCGATGAGGCCATGTTTGGCGGCGCAGTAGCCGGCCGAGTAGGCCTGGCCCTCGAGGCCGGCGATCGAGGCGACGTTGACGATGCAGCCGCCGCGCTCGAGCAGCTGCGGGAGCGCGGCACGGGAGAGGAAGAACGGCGCACTGAGGTTGACGGCCAGGTCGTACTGCCACTCCTCGTCACTGACCTCGGCAGTGTGCCGCATGGTGTGCGCCCCTGCCGCATTGACCAGAATGTCGATCCCGCCGAATCGCTCCGTACACGCCCGCACCACCGTTGCGGACGCGCCCGGATCAGTGAGATCCGCTGCCAGCCAGCCTGTTTCGCCCCCTTCGAGTGCCGCCTGCAACCGTGCCTCGTCGCGCCCCACCCCGAACACCCGAGCCCCGCCGTCACGCAGCGATTGCGCCACGGCCCGCCCCAACCCGGAGGATGCCCCGGTCACCACCGCGACCCGGCCCTCGAACCGCCCGGCACCATTGCCCGCCATACCGTCTCCATTCCATCCCCGGGCAGCGACGAGACCGCCACCCGCTCGAGCGGCCTCCAAAGTAGCTCAGCCGGCAGCAGTAGCTCAGGCCGGCAGCGAGGACCGACAGCCTCATCGTGCCCGGTCGAAGACGAACAGGTCGCGCCCGCCGAAGGGCGCCGGCCAGCGATCCGGGTCGAAGGCGATCTCCCGTAACCCGGCCGCCCGCGCTGCGGCCCGGACATCGTCGCGGGACAGCACGCGCCGTACCTGGAGGGCGATACCGGCCGCCATGCCGGAATCCACACAGCCGACCAGCCGGGAGAGTTGAAAGGCCAAGCGGCCGAAGAAGAATCCGCGCACCACCAGCGACGCGCGGCCCAGCCGGCCGTCGCTGGTGGACTGGAGCACGATCACGCGCGACGCCACCCGGGCCGTGTCACCGAGCACGGCCGCGGGATCGGCGGGGAACTGCAGGACGTGCAGGACCAGCGCTGTCTCGAAGGCGTCACGGGGAAACGGCAGCACGCCGTCCGCGCACAGCACCGGCCCGTGCCCCACGACATGCATGTCCACGACATCGGTTTCGATCACGACGAGCCCGGTGATCTTGCGCAGCAGGTCCGCATTGTGGCCGGTCCCGGAGCCGACATCGAGCACCCGCCCGGCCGGGGGCAGATACGGTGCGATCCGCTCGGCGATGCGCGCCGCCCGCTCGCGGGCCACCCGCTCGAGCCGGGCCTTCACGCCACCCGCTCCGGATCGTGGTGTAGCCCGGTCACCTCGACGCCCACGGTTGATCTCCTCCCCACCCGGCGAACATAGCACCGTCCGCGGACGGCCCTGGGCAGCCGCGCGAGTGAGGTCATTCCGGGTCGCCGGCGAGTGCAATCCGGAGGAAGGAGACCAGTTGGTTGCGAACACGGTCCTGGGTGAGGCCGTCGGATCCGGCGCGTAGGGCCGCCAGCAGCGCCGAGACCAGGATCGAGAGCAGGACCTCCCCCGCGATCTCCGGATCGAGCGACGGATCCAGGTACCCGTGGGCGATCCCGCGCCGCACGACGTCCACCGATTGCGCCCCATAGGCGCGAGCATGGTGCAGGCAGCGGTCCAGGACTCGATCGTCGATCGAAGAGGCTTCCAGCAGAAAGAAATTCACCAGCCCGCGTTCGGTCTCGACCAGGTCGTAGCAGCGGTCGACGACGCGGGCGTAGCGCGCGCAGAAGGCGTCGAGGGTAGCGGGGATGTCGTCCCCCTCGGGCCCCAGCAGGCGGGTGCGAATGAGGGTGAAGCAGTGGTCGATGACGGCGTCGAGAATGTCGCGCTTGTTGGCGAAGTAGTTGTAGAAGGTGCCGTGGCTGACCCCGGCGGCCGTGGCGATGTCGTCCACACCGATGCCGCGGAAGCCACGCGTGATCACCAATTCGTAGGCGGCGCCGACCAATTCGGCCCGGCGCTGAGCGGCGCGCGGGTGACGGCCGCGCTCTGCCCGGCCGGCTGTCACGGCGGGGCGCTCCGGGGGCGCAGGGTCTTGTCGAGGACGTCGATCACCGCGGTCATGCTGCGCTCCCGGATGCCCGGATTGCCCGCGCCCAGCAGTTCCCGCATGATCCACGGCCCGACCATGGTGAGGATGGTGTGCCCCAGCACGTCCGGGTCGATATCGGGACGAATCCATCCTTCCTCCCTGCCGCGTGTCAGTTCCCCCGCAATGAGCGAGGCGGTCAGCGCCTCCAGCCCGAGCAGCCGGTGCGCCAGCTCCGGATCGATGGCCCCGGCCTCCACCACCAGCAGCCGCAGCACCTGCGGCTCCCGTTCGAGCAGGCCCCAGAGCCGGTCGAGGGCCGCTCGCACCGCCGTGACCAGCTCGCCGACCTCGCCCGCGGCGCCGAGGACGGTGTCGAGTTCCATGGCGTCGGTCACCTTCTCGATGCCGAGATCGATGACGTGGTCGAGGATTTCGCGCTTGCTGCCGAAGTAGCGGTAGACGGTGCCCTGTCCGATACCGGCCCGGGCGGCCACCTCGGAGATGGTGGTGGCCTCGTAGCCGTTGGCGGTGAAGACCTCGAAGGCGGCCTCGATGATCTGCCGGCGACGCCGCGACGGGAGTTCGGGCTGCGGCGGCCGCCCGATGCGTCGCGAGGCTATTTCGCGGCCCCGCCCTTCTGGCCGAGGTCCTTGGGGCCGTAATCGGTGACCTTCCAGTCGCCGCCGCTCTTGGCCACGGTCAGCACCAGCAGGTTCGGCACGGTCGCCGGGTCGGTCTGCTGCACGTTCTGGGTCTTCTGGGTGGCGTAGACGGTGACGGTGTACTGGTCGTTGCCCTTGGCCTCCACCGAGCTGCCGACCACATCGCCGGTCGCCACCACCTGGGCGTCGGTCATGATCTTGGCCAGGGTGTCGTGCACCTGGGTGTACCTGTCGCGCAACGCATCCGAGGTGCCGCGCTCCACGCCGTCGAAGAAGGCGGGCAGGTTGCGGTAGTCGTAGGTGAGCGAGCGCAGGGTGTATTCCTTGGCCACCTGCGCGGCGCGGTCGCGGTCGGCCCGGCCGTTCTTCAGCGCGTGATAGTCGCCGGAGGCGTTGTGCCAGAGCACGCCGAGGACCACGGCCACCACCGCGAGCACGGCGGCGGCGACGGTCACCACCGGGTAGGCGCGTTCGCCGAAGCTCTTGGCGGGCACGGCTTTCGAGGGCGCTGGGACCGGAATCGAGATCGGTTCCGCCGCGCCGGTCGGCTCGGCGGCGCCGGTCTGCTCGGTCGCTCCCGTCTGCTCGGTTGCGCCGGTCTGCTCGGTCGCTCCCGTCTGCTCGGTTGGGCTGGTCTGCTCGGTCTCGTCGTTGTGCGCGGTGTTCTCGTTCTCACTCACGAATTGCCTTCTCTCTAACGAGGAATGTCGATGGCCACATGGGCGGCGCCGTCGCCCGGGAACACCGTGGACAGCAGGTCCACGATCGAGCCGGCGTCGACGCGCAGCGGTTTGATCGCGCTGGTCGCGGGTTTCAGGACGGTGGCGATATGGCTCAGGTCGGGCCCGATCAGCTGCAGACAGTCATTGATCTTGGTGACCAGCGGCCCGATCGGATCGTCGTAGATCTTTTCGCCGATGTAGGAGTAGTTCTGGAACGCGGCGATGATGTGCAGCAGCTCCGGCAGCGCGGTGTCGATGTCCGCGGCGGCCGCACTCAGAGTGGGGGCGCGCCCGTCGAACTTGTCGCCGAGGTTCTGCACGTTCGCGTACAGCCGCGCGATGGCATCGCGCTTGTCCCGCACCAGGTTCGCGGTGCCGACCAGTGCCCTGCTCAGGTTGGCGACATCGGCGTCGCGGCCCTCGAAGCCGGCGGCGACCGTGGTGGCCAGGTTCTGCAGCTTGGCCGGATCCAGTTGCGCGGTCAGCGCGTCCAGCTCGGCGAGCGCGTCACCGACCGTGGTCGCGATCTTGACCTGCCGGTTCGGCACCACACTGCCGTCGTGCAGGAACGGCCCCTGGGTGCCGCTCGGCCGGAAGTCGAGGAATTGCTCGCCCGCCGCCGACAGGTTGGCGATCTGCACCACGCTGTCCACGGGAATCCGGTATTTCGAGTCGTATTCGAGGGTGACGGCCAATCCGCGGCCGGTGGCGCCGATATCGCGGACCTTGCCGATGGGCAGGCCGCGCAGCGTCACCTCGGAGGTCTTCATCAGGCCGCCGGAGCTGTCCAGCAGCACGGTGACGGTGTTGTGCCGGCGGCGCGGGTCCAGATTCAGCACGCCGACGGCCAGGTAGCTGCCGCAGACCAGGGTGAGCACCAGTAGCATGACCAGCGAAACCGGCCCGGAGAGTGAGAGTTTCATCTAGGGCACCATCCCGATCGAGCGCAGTGTGGTGATCAGCTGGTCGGCCTGCACCTCGGCGGACACCCGCTGCACCTTCACATCCGGGGCGCTGAGGAAGGGGATGATCTTCTCCTTCAGCAGGGTGTGGAAGGTGTCGAGGTCGGCCGCCAGGGTCAGGTCGGCGTATCCGGCCGTGACCGCGGTCGGCGCGAGGATCGACACGATCGAGCGGAAGTCGCCGACGTGCGGCAGCAGCAGGTCGCCGGCGTTCTTGGCCAGCGGGCCGCCGCTGATGATCAGGTTGACCACCGCCAGCAGCACATCCGACAATCCGGCGGCCCGGTCGGGCCCGAGCGTGAGGATCTGGTCCACCGCCCCGCGGCCGGATTCCAGTTTGGCGGTGATCTGCTGGGCCGAGGTGAGAATGCGATTCAGATCGTCGGTGTGCGAGGCCATGTCGTGCAGCGCCGCACGGCCCGCCGCATTGATCCGGTCCAGCTCGGCCGGATCCGACGGGAACGCCGCGTTCACGTCGGTGACCAGCTTCTGGATATCGGACCAGCGTCCACCGGTGATGATGTTGGACAGTGCCCGCAGAATGTCCTCCACATTCGTGGCGGGAACGGTCTGCGACATCGGGATCACATCACCGTTGGCGAGGAACGAGGTGTCCGCGTGCTGGGGCGCTTCCAGCGCGATGTGGATATCGCCCAGAATCGTGGACTGCCGCAATTCCGCGGTCGTGTTCTTCGGCAGTTTGGCGTCGGTGTGCAGTTTCACCGTCGCCACCGCGGTGGTGCCGATCAGATCGATGTGATCGAGCATGCCGACCTCGACGCCGTCGGCGATCACCTTGGCGCGGTCCGGCAGGTTCAGCACCGAGCCGAATTCGATTCGCACGGTGTAGGTGTCGCCGGAGGGATAGGTGCCCGGAATCGGGATGTCGGTGGCCTTCACCCCGCAGCCGGTCAGCACCAGCGTGGCCGCCGTGATGAGCGGCGCCAGCCGGATCGCGGTGCGTCTCAGGACCGGTGCGCGCCTCATTTCGCACCCACTTGCGGGAGTTGCGCGGCCAGTGGCGGGAGGGCGGCCAGCAGCGAAGTGATATCGCCCTCGTGCTGCTGGACGAAGGTGTGCGCCTGCGGCAGTGCCGCATCCAGCAGGCCGAAGATCTGCTGATCGTATTTGCCCACATTGCGGGCGATCACCGGGAGGAACTCCACCGCGATATCCACCGCACCGGAGAATTCGGCGGAGAACTGTCCGATCAGCTGGAGCCCGGCGCGCAGATTGTTCAGCACCTCCGCCATATCCGGCCAGTTGGTCACGAACATGGTGGTGAGCTGGTCCAGATTGTCGACCAGCCGCCGGAAGACGGCATCCTTCTGGGTGGGATCGCCGATCACCGCGGACAGCCGCTGCAGCAATTGATTCCATTGCTGCCCGGTGCCGTCGATGGCATTGTTCGCCGCGGTGAGGGTGTCGTCGAGCAAGGTGTCGGGTTTGCCGCCGGTACCGCCGCCCCCGGTCAGGTCACCGGCGAGCTTTCCCATGGCGTCGAGCGCCTCGCTGATGCCGATCGGCGTTCTGGTCCGCTCCAGCGGAATGCATCGCGAGGTGTCGAATCGGGTGCCGCCGGTGTACGGCTTGGTGAGTTCCACATGCCGGTCCGTCACAATGGAACTCGACATGGTGACGGCCTGGATATCGGCCGGGAGTTGCACCGAATCATCGACGCTCATGGTGACCCGCATGCGGTCGCCCATGGCCTCGATCTTGGCGACGGTGCCGATCTCGACGCCGAGCATGGTCACGCTATTGCCCTGGTAGAGGCCGACGGTATCGGTGAATTCCGCGCACACGCGCTGTTTCGGATCGCGTTTCGAATTCGCCCACGACACCCCGGCCATCCCGGCGGCCACCACCGCGACGGCGACCCCGGCGGCGAGTGCTGCTCTGCCCCATTTCATTCAGCACGCCTTGCCTTCGTAGGGAATGCACAACTGGACTCCGGCGGCCGGCTGATCCACTTTCAACTGAGTACCCAGCATCCCGTTGAGCCGGTTGATGACATCGCGCATCCCGTTGATGACGGTGTCGATCCGATCCGGGTCCGCGGTCACCTTGGAGACCAGCTGCTCGAATTGCGTCACCGACGGCTCGATGCTGTCGCCGTAGGCCATGATCGGCCGGTGCAGGATGACCAGCAGCCTTTTGAGCAGATTGAACATGCTCACGATGTCGTCCTTGCGATTGCCCAGCTGGTCGGCCACGGCGCCCAGCTGTTTCACGAAATCCGCGAGCAGCGCCTTGTCGTCGGCAATGGCACCGATGTACTCGTCGGACACCTCGAGCGCGCTGTTGAGCTGGTCGGTGCGCTCGGCGAGCAGCCCGGTCAGCTCGTTGGCATTGCCGATGACCCCGCGCAGCGCGTCGGGCTGTTGCGCCAGCGCCGAATTCAGCTGCCCGATGGTGCCGCGCATGGTGGCGGCGTCGACCTTGCCGAAGATCGGGGTGCCCTTGTCGAGAATGTCGCTCAGCTCGAACGGGGTGGCGGTTCGCTCCGGCGGAATGTGCTTCGCGGCGAGCTCCTTGTCCCCGGCCGGAGACAGCGCCAGGTAGTGGCCGCCGATCGGGGTCAGCATCTTGACCTCGACCGCGGACCGATCCCCCACGCGCACCTCGTGATTCACCGTGAAGCTGACCTCGACGTGGTCGCCGACCAGGTCCACGGCGCGGATCTTGCCGACATTGATGCCGGCCACCCGCACCTCGTCCCCCGAGCGCGCACCACCGGAGATCTTGAAGTCGGCGACGTAGGTGCGCTGCCCGAACGGGATCACATACAGCGCCCCGGCGATGGCCAGCGCGATCACGCACACCATGACACCGGCCATCCCCCAGCGTAATTGGGTGTTCTGGTCCCCGCGCCCGGTGAGTACGTCCCGAATCAGCTCGCCGGCATAGGCGATCAGTGCTCTCATCAGTTGCACACCACCAGTTTCTGGTTGGACAGGATGACGCCGACCACGGCCGGGAGCGCGGCCTCACCGTGCGAGCACGTGATGCGCGGCTGGTAGCCCTGACCCGGCACCGATTGGTTCAGTCCGGTCACCAATTGCGGCGTGAGGGCGAGGATCTGGGTGAGCTGATCGGTCTGCGACACCAGCCGCCGCAACAGCCCGTCGACCGGTCCGTAGCCGGTGTCGTAGGCGTCGCGACCCTCCTCCAGGATCGGAACCATCGGCACCAGCACGCCTTTCGCGGTGTCGACGGCGCTCAGCATGGTCCGGGTCTTGGCCGTGAACTGGTGCAGGATGCCCGAGAGCTGCTGCACCAGATCGCCCACCGCCTTGGACTTGCCGCCGAGGGAATCGGCGACCATCCCAAGATTCCGGATGAGCAGCACGATCACGGCCTCGCTGTTGCGGGCGTGCTTGGTGAGTGTGTCCAGATCCGCCAGCACCGGCCCGATACCCGAGCCGTCGCCCTGGATGACCCGCAGCAGGTTGGTGCCGAATTGGTTGAGCTGCGCCGGATCCAAGGTGTCGAACATCGGCTCGAAGCCGTTGAACAGCTTGGACACATCGAAGCTCGGGATCGTCCGCTCCACCGGAATCGTGCCTCCGGCAGCCAGTTTCGCTCCACCCTGCCCCTCGGTGAGCAGCTCGACGTACCGCTGTCCGATGAGGTTCTGATAGCGGACCGCGGCCTTGGTGTTGTCGTATACCGGCCGCGTCCGATCCACCGTGAAATGCACCCGCGCCCGAGTACCGTCCAGCGACACCGACTCCACCTTGCCGACCGCGACGCCGGACATGCGCACCGAGTCACCGGCGAAAAGCCCGGAGACATCGGTGAACACGGCATCGTAGGTGACCTTGTCACCGGGAATCGGGGTGCGCAGCGCCGTCACGATGAAGGTGGTGCAGGCGGCCACGACCACCAGGAAGACGGTCAGCTTGAGGGCCGATTTGGTGATGTCGCTCATTTCGCCCCTCCCGCCAGCGAATCGGCCAGGTACGGCATAGTTTTTGCAATCAGCTCGAGCTGTAGCCGGACCCGGCCGTCCACCACCGGGAAGGCGCCGTCCATGGCCTGCAGCAGATTCGGCACCCGGTTGTAGGCCGGGGCCACCGACCCCACCGACACACTGATCGGCACCGCCAGGTCCAGAATGCTGTCGAGGATCTTCTGCAGATCCGGGTTGTTCTGCTGCAGCAGATTCGAAAGCCCCACCAGCACCGCGTCGTTCACGCCATTGGTGGACTTGTTGGTGCGCGCCTGGTTCTCCGGATCGCCGAAGTAGGCGCTCTGCTCGAGCACGGCCAGGATGGCGTGCCCGGCCGAGGGGGTCAGGTCCCGGAACGCCCCGGTCATGTCCCCGCCGATGCGCAGGTAGTGGGCCAGGGTGTTCTGCTGACCGTCGGCCAGCAGCTTCGCGGTCGCGAAGAACGACTGCAGTACCGGGCCCATGCTCGGGGCATTGTCGAGCAGCAGGTCGAACAGCCGGTGCACCGCCGCCGAATCCAGCACCTGGGTGAGGCGCGCGGCGCGCCGGAAAACCCCGGCCACGGTGGCATTGGTGGCGTTCGCCCCGATCTGCAGCACCGTGTGCTCGCGCAGCTTCCTGCCGTCGGTGCCCGGCACCAATTCGATGGCGCTGGAACCGAATACGTTCGACGAGGTGAAGCGTGCGCTGACGTCGTCGGTGAGGGCGTCGGCCTGGCGGCGCTCGATCGCGAGATCGATGCGCTGATGCCCGTAGCCGACGGTCTCGACCTTCTCGACGGTGCCGATGGCGTAGCCGCGGAACTTCACCTCCGCGCCCGGGGCCAGGCCCTCACCCAGCGTCGCGGCATCGACGGTGACCTCGAACCGGTCCGAGAAACCGCCCCGCGCATAGGAACTCACGACAATCGTCACAGTGACGAGCACGATGGCGACCACCAGGCCGCGCGCCCGCAGCATCCAGGGACCGGCGCTACGGCCGGAATAGTCCTTGAACACGGCCATGTTTCACCCCGAGATCCGGATGCCGACATCCAGGCCCCAGATCACGATCGTGAGGATCATGTCCAGGATGACCACCAGCACCAGACTGGCGCGAATCGCCCGGCCCGAGGCCCGGCCCACGCCCTCCGGGCCGCCCGAGGCGTAGAAGCCCTGGTAGCCGTGGATGAGAATGATGACGACAACGAAGATCGTCGCCTTGACCAGTGAGGCCAGCACATCGCCGGGCTGCAGGAAGGCGTCGAAATAGTGGTAGTAGGTACCCGAGGACTGCCCGTGCAGCACGTTCACCACGGTCGCGCACGAGAGGTACGACAGGATCAGCGTGAGCAGGTGCAACGGCACGATGGTGATCACGCCCGCGATCACGCGGGTGGTCACCACGAAGGGCATGGGCCGGATGCCGATGGCCTCCAGCGCGTCGATCTCCTCGGAGATGCGCATGGCTCCGATCTCGGCCGTCATGCGGCAACCCGCCTGGGCCGCAAAGCCGATGGCCGCCACCATGGGCGCCATCTCGCGGGTATTGGCGTAGGCGGAGACGAACCCCGTGAGCGGGCCCATGCCGACCATGTTCAGCGCGGTGAAACCCTCCACCCCGATGGAGCCGCCGACCGCGATGCCCAGGAACGCCAGCACCGCAACGGTGCCGCCGCCGACGATGATCGCCCCGGAGCCCCAGGTGATGTCGGACAGGATGAGCATGGTCTGGCGGCGGTAGATCCGCAGCGTGTGCGGGATGGCGGCGAGCACCTCGTAGACGAAAGTCGCCTGGTGGCCCAGGGATTCGAAGACGGACAGGGGCGCCTGCGCGCTCGCGCCGATGACCCGGCCCGCCGTCCCGAGCGGCGCGTATCTGGCTGGTACCTGTGTCATCAGCCCACCTGCGTCGGGATGAACATCGAAACCAGCTGGGTGATCACCAGATTCACGCCGAAGGCGGCGATCACGCCGATCACCACCGCGGCGTTCACGGCATTGGCCACCCCGCGCGGGCCGGCCGTGGCCTCGAGTCCGCGCTGACAGGACACCACCAGCACGATCACCCCGAAGACGATCGACTTCGCGATGGCCACCCACAGGTCGGTCAGCTTGGCGAAGGCCGCGAACGCGGACAGGTAGGAGCCGGGCGTCACGCCCTGGAAACCGACGGCGATCACATAGCCGGTGAACACGCCCATGAAGATGATCAGCATGCACAGCAGCGGCGTGAGCGCGATCATGGCGGCCAGCCGCGGCGCGACCAGCCGGCGCACCGGGTCGATTCCCATGACGCGCAAGGCATCCACTTCGTCGCGAATGGTGCGCGCACCCAGATCCGAGGCGATGGCCGACCCGGCCGCGCCGCCCAGCAGCAGCGCGGTCACCATGGGCGCGCCCTGCCGGATCACGCCCAGGCCGCCGGCCGCGCCGGACACCGAGCTCGCCCCCACCTGCTGGGTCAGGCTCCCCACCTGCACCGCCACGATGACGCCGAACGGAACCGACACCAGCACAGCGGGAATCGCCGTCACGCTGACGATGAACCAGCCCTGCTGTAGCGTGTCACGCCACGGATGGCGCAGTGTGACGATGTCGACGACCAGGAACCGGAAGGCCGCGGTCGCCAGCTGAATGGTGCGTCCGAATGTCCGCAGCCCCGAGAGAACGAATTCGATTGCCTGCCGTACCAACGGTTCCGGCCCCCGAACAGCCTTGTCGACCAATGTTCACCACCCCACAGCCCCACTGTTGGTCGATGCCGACCGGTCCCTCTGCTGACCGGTTCGAACTGACCGAGACAGTAATACAGATTTCGGACTGACGTGTCAGTCTTCACGGAAATACTCGCGGGCTTGACAGGGGCCCGCCGGCCGGGGAAAGATATGCGCGCCGCGTGAACAGCATGCCCTACCAGCAGGTTTCAGCAATGAGTCGGCAAATGCGAAATGCCGCTGAACCATTCGACTGGTCCAGCGGCATTTCGGATTTTGCGGGCGGTT
This sequence comes from Nocardia sp. NPDC004711, assembly GCF_053601595.1. Lineage (NCBI taxonomy): Bacteria > Bacillati > Actinomycetota > Actinomycetes > Mycobacteriales > Nocardiaceae > Nocardia > Nocardia sp. NPDC004711. The sequence continues at coordinate 28,871 of NZ_JBSGCB010000004.1, forward strand.
AGCTCAAGTGCGGGCGCATGCCCTCACGACTGTCCGGACAGTGCGACCGCCTCGGCCAGCGGCCGGGATTCGTCCACGCAGGCACCGGGATCCAGCACCGCGCCCCGCCCGATCAGGTCCTTTGCCGCCCGGAACTCCGCCGGCCGGGCAATGGCCACCGCACCGGTCGCGCGGCCCTCGCGCAGCGCGAGCACCGTCGCGTCCCCGGCCTCGACCCGGCCCCGCACCACCAGCTCGTCACCGGCGTGGATTACGCCCGCGAACTGCACGTTCCGGCCGTACTGCAGCGACCAGCCCCAGGGGACCTCAGCAGCCGCGGCGGGCAATCCCAGCATCGATCGGGCCGCCGCCGCACCCTGGGACTGGGCGCTGTTCCAATGCTCCTCGCGCCGATACCCGCCCGACACGGGATCGAATCGGGCCACCGCGTCACCGGCCGCATAGACCCCGGGCGCGGATGTCCGATAGTGCTCGTCCACCCGAATCCCGTCACCCACCGCGAGCCCGGCAGCCTCGGCGAGCCGAGTGTCCGGGACAGATCCGATCGCGACCAGCATCGCGGCCGCCGTCCAGGTGCTGTCATCGGCGGCCACGGCGACCACCTCCGCACCGTCCTGGGCGAGATGCGTCAGCCGGACGTCGGTGTGGATCGCAACCCCGTTGTCCGCGTGCAACTTCCGGAGATAATCGCCGATCGCCCGTGGCGCGACGCGCTCCAGCGGCACAGCCGCCGCGTCCAGTACCGTGACCTCCGCACCCAGCCCCCGTGCGGTTGCCGCGACCTCGCACCCGATCAGCCCGGCCCCGACGATCAGCAGCGACCGGCCCTGTGCGATCGCCTCCCGCAGGACCTCCGCATCCGCCCGGCCGCGCAGGGTGTGGATCCGCTCGCCCGTGCCGGGACGCCGTCCCCCGATCTCGACACCCCTGCGGTCGAGATCGGGGCGGACCGGCGTGGCAGCCATCGACAATGCGCGCGGCCGGGCTCCGGTGGCCAGTAGCAGGGTGTCGTAGCCGATCGCCGTGCCGTCGGCCAGCCACACCAGCGCCGGGCCCGGGTCGATGGATTCGACCGTGGTGCCGGGGCGCAGGTCGATCCGGTGGGTGTGCCAGAAGTCCGTGGGCTGCAACAGGGTCCGGCGGTCCTCGACGGTTCCGGCGAGGAGTTCCTTCGACACCATGGGGCGGCGGTACGGGTGGCCGGGTTCCGCGCCGAGCAGCACGATCTCACCGGTGTAGCCCTCGGTGCGCAGGGTGCGGGCGGCGGTGGCGCCCGCGACGCCCGCACCCACGATGACGATGCGGCCACTCACGCGCGGCTGACCTCGACCATCTCGAAATCGCTCTTGGCGGCGCCGCAATCCGGGCAGGACCAGTCGTCGGGGATGTCGTCCCAGCGGGTGCCGGCGGCGATGCCGTCCTCGGGCCAGCCCAGGGCCTCGTCGTATTCGAAGCCGCACTGCAGGCAGCGGAAGAGTTTGCAGTCGGTCATGAGTGGTGTCCCGTCGAGGTGGAAGTAGGTTCGAAATCGATCTTTTCGCGCACCCCGCAGTCGGGGCAGCACCAGTCGTCGGGGACGGCGGACCAGAGGGTGCCGGCCGGGAAGCCTTCCCGCGGAGCGCCTTTCGCCTCGTCGTAGACGTAATCGCAGACCGGGCAACGGTAGGAGGACATCACGCCACCCCGTACTTCGCCAGCACGCGCGCACGCTTGCGGGGCTGGATGTTCACCTTGGTGATGTCGCCCGAATAGTGCTCGAGCACCCGGTGATCCATCACCCGCCGCCACAGTGGCGGGAAGTAAGCCAGCGAGATCATGCTGGCGTAGCCGCTGGGCAGGTTCGGCGCGCCGTCCATACTGCGCAGCGTCTGATAGCGGCGGGTGGGGTTCGCGTGATGATCGCTGTGCCGCTGCAGGTGGTACAGGAAGATATTCGTGACGATGTGGTCGGAGTTCCAGCTGTGCTCCGGGGTGCACCGCTCGTAGCGACCGCTGGCGGTCTTCTGACGCATGAGGCCGTAGTGCTCGAGGTAGTTGACGGTCTCGAGCAGGGTGAAACCGTAGATCGCCTGGATCACCAGCCAGGGCAGCACCGCCGGGCCGAAGACCGCGGCCAGCACGCCCCACAGCACCACCGACATCAGCCAGGCGTTGAGCACGTCGTTGCGAATCGTCCACGGGCGCTTGCCCAGTCGCTCCAGTCGCTTGGCCTCCAGCTCCCACGACGAGCGCAGGCTGCCCCACACGCTGCGCGGCAGGAAGGACCAGAAGGTCTCGGCGAAGCGGGCGCTGGCCGGATCCTCGGGCGTGGCCACCCGCACGTGATGGCCGCGGTTGTGCTCGATGTAGAAGTGGCCGTAGCAGGTCTGGGCGAGCGTGATCTTCGACAGCCAGCGCTCCAATTCGTCCTTCTTGTGGCCGAGTTCGTGCGCGGTGTTGATGCCGACGCCGCCCATGACACCCATGCTCAGCGCCAGGCCGATCTTGGAGACCACGCCGAGGCCGCCATCGATGCCCAGCCAGGACAGGTCGCTCGCGGTCCACAGGTAGCAGGCGACGGTCAGGCTCAGCAGCTGGAAGGGAATGTAGGTGTAGACGCAGTACCGGTAGTACTTGTCGTTCTCCAGGTACTCCATCACCTCGTCGGGCGGGTTCTGGCCGTCCGGGCCGAAGAAGCGGTCCAGCACCGGCAACAGCCCGTACACCAGCAGCGGGCCGATCCACCACCAGACCGGGGCGACGACCGACCAGCCGAGCTCGTTGAATGCCCACACCAGCACCATCGCCACGAACAGGGCGGTCGGGGGTACGAGCCCGAACAACCACAGATATCGCTTGCGGTCACGCCACTGAGGGCGGGCCGAAGCCTCCGACTGCCGGCTGCGTCCAACTCGAGAACGAGACGTCGTCATTGCCGTACTCCTTGCATTTACACTTTCCGAAGAACTGTATTCATTAGATACACTGTGATCCAGTCTGTCAACGACGGGACGAAAGTTGAGCTCATGTACCATCAGGACGTGGTTGAAGCGCCGAACTTCCAGACAGAGATGCGGCAGTTGCTGCGCGAGCGGATCATCGACGCGGGCCGGCGGATAGTCATCACCGAGGGCTGGGGCGCGGTGAACATGTCGCGGCTGGCCAAGGAGGTCGGCGTGAGCCGGCCGGTGCTCTACAAGGAATTCGCCAACAAGCACGAGCTGGCCGAAGTGGTGATCCAGCAGGAGGTCGACGTCTTCCTGGTCGGCATCGCCGAGAGCCTGGCCGCGCATCCCGCGGACGTGGCGGCCGGCATGACCCAGGCGGTCGACTACACGCTGCGGACCGGCGCCGACAACACCCTGCTCAAGGCGGTACTGGCCGGACGGTCGGAGACCGACACCGCCCTGCTGCCGGTGCTGATGACCGAGACCGAGCCGGTTCTGGGCCGCGCGATCACCGCGGTCTCGGGCGCGCTTCGCACGCAGTACGGGCTCGAGGATATGAGCGATGCCGAGCTGACCTCGATGTCGGAGGTCTTGGTCCGGCTCGCGCTGAGCCATCTGTTCCAGCCGACGGGCCCGATCGACCGGGCCGTCGGCCAGATCCATCGGGTGATCGTCGGCGCCTTCGGCGCGGCGCTGGAATAGCCTGCCGCGCAGGCGGATCGGGCCGTCTCGTCAGGTCGGGACGAAATCAGGTCAGGCGCGCGGCGAGCCTGGTGGCGTTCATGTGGGCGATGGCCTCGATGCTGACCATCGGGTTCACGCCGGAGGCGGTCGGGAAGCAGGAGCCGTCGGCCACCACGATATTCGGGACGTCCCAGGTGACACCGTCGGGATTGGTGGCCGAATCCGCGGGTGAGCCGCCCATGCGGGCCGAGCCCATGATGTGCAGCGCGCCCATCGAGCACCGGCCCGGCGCGTACCCGGCCGCGGCGGCCTGCGCGGCGAACTCCTCGTGCGAACCGCTCGCGCCGGGCGCGTAGCCGACTCCGGCCTGATGGCCGGAGAAGATCCGCTCCGCCCCGGCCGCCTCCAGAATGCGTGCGGCATTGACGATTCCGGTGTGCATGTGGGCGGCATCGCGGGCGGAGATGCGGTAGCGCACCACCGCCTCACCCCGGCGGTCGGTCTCGACCGAGCCGTGGTCGCGGTCGCGGGTGATCACGCCGACGGCCACGGTATTGGCGAGCTTCAGCATGCGGTCGCGATGGGCGACCGCGCCGGTCCAGGCCTGGAAGCCGACCGACATGCCCGGGGTCATGGGGCCGGTCTCGTAGATGACGCCGTATCCGTTCCCGTCGAGGTCGCCGTCCTGCTTGGAGTAGCGGGTCTGCATGCCGCCCTCCCAGGGGCGGATATCCTCGTCGAAGACCCCGAAAACCGCTGTGGCCGGGTGCAATCGGAGGAAGTCGCCGATATTGCGGTTGCCCAGGCCGGAACGGCGCAACAGGGCGGGGGTCTGGATGGCCCCGGCGGCGACCACCACCGCGCGGGCCCGCACCCAGACCGAACGACCCTCGGCCGTCACGGCTTCCACGCCGGTGGCGCTGCCATTGGCAACCACGATGCGCCGCACATCGGTGCCCACGAACAGGCGCGCGCCCGCCGCGGCCGCATCCGCCAGCCAGGTCTTGACCACCGACTGCTTCGCGCCGATCCGGCAGCCGAAACCGCAACGCCCGCATTCGATTCCGGCATCGCAGTGGGTCACATTGCGCGGCAGCGGCTCGACGTGCCAGTCCAGCTTGCGCAGGCCGCGCTCGAGAATCTCGTCGCGGTGTGAGGCGGGTGAGTGATCGAGGTTCACCCCGAGGCGCGACACCACGGCCTCGAGGGCGTCGGTGTACTCCTGCTCGGCGAACTGCCGTGCGCCCAGCCGGGCCCATTCCGCGCGGACATCGTCCGGGGTGCGGAAGGAGGTGGTCCAGTTGACCACCGTGCCGCCGCCCAGCGCGGTCCCCGCGACCAGCCCGAGCTGACCTTCGGCGGTGGCGGCCGGGCCGGGGGCGTACAGCTTCAGGAAGCCTTCCTTCTCGCCGATGCCGAAATCCGGATCGTCGTAGTACTCACCGCGTTCCAGCACCACCACGTCGAGCCCGGCCCGGGCCAGCACCGCCGCGGCCGTGCCGCCGCCCGCACCCGACCCGATGACGACCACATCGCACACGACGGTGGTGTCGGCATCCGGACGCTGCGGGCTGAGCCCGCGCTGCGCGCCCTCGACCGGCCCGAAGGCGGGCGGAATGCCGATCCGATCCCACACCGGATTGATCCCGGTGGGCCCGGGCGTCAAGTAGTAGGAGGTGACCGCCGCCCCCTTCAATGCCTGGAACAGCGCCCGCTTCTGCTCGAGCCGCGAATTGGCCATCCCCAGCAGCCACCGCTCCCGGTCCTCGGCGCTCAGCCGCGAGAACTTCCGCCAGCCCGCGCCGTTGAGCAACCCGAACAGCCGTGAATCCCATACGCGCATCAGCAGTTCGAACTGCCGGCGTTCCGCCTCGCGCGGATTGCGCCCGAGTAGTTCGGTGACGGTGTCGACCACCCCCAGCTCGGAGGCCGCCGGCAGATCACCCCCGTCCCCCGGCGCGAAGCTGTCACACACCATTCCGAGTACGGCACGCCGCGCCGCGTCTGAAGCCATGCCGCCATCATGCGCCACACCCCCGCCGCTGTCCCGGCAAATGCGGCACACCGCCCTCACTTGTCTCGCCGGAATCCGGCTACCCTCGAATCGCCCCATCCGTCCGAACCGGTCAGGACCACACGTGACACTCGACCAGAACTGGGATCGCATCCGCGACACCGTATCCCGCGCCGGACACTGCGCGATCGCCTCGGTGAATGCGGACGGTTCGCCGCATGTCACGCCGATCGGCACGGTCTTCCTGGGCGACACCGGAACCGGGTTCTATTTCGACCAGTACACCGAGGCGCTGGCCCGCAACCTGGACGCCGATTCCCGGGTGTGCGTGCTGGCCGTGGACAGCAGTCCGCTGTTCTGGTTCCGGTCCCTGCTGACGGCGCGCTTCGCGGCCCCGCCCGGGGTCCGCCTCTACGGCGCGGTAGGCGCGAAGCGCCTCGCCACCGACGAGGAACTGCGGCAGGTACGGAATCGGGTGCGAATTCCCGTGCGCCTCAAAGGCGGCCGACTGCTGTGGTCGGATTTCAGCCATGTTCGGGATCTCACCTTCACCGACTATCGACCGGTTCGGTACCCGCACATGATGTCTCATCTCTGGCAGTAGTGGGGCCGAGCCGGTTCGCCGGGTTGGCACGATTCGACACTTCTCCGCAGGCGTCGGGCGTGCGAAAGTTGCTCGGCGAGTAGTGCGGATACCGACTCCGTGAGGTGAGGGCATGATGATCGCGTTGTGGGTGGCGCTGCCTTATGCCGCCATGCTGTCGTGCGCGATCGGGCATGTCTGGCGGTATCGGCGCGATGGGTTCCGCGGGTATCTGTATGGGCCGCACATCGATCGAGCGCAGCGGGCCGGGATCGCAGCGGTGCGCGTCGGCTTCCCGATCGTGTTCCTGGTGCGGGTAGTGGAAATGCTTGCGTCCGGACCGCATTCGCGACCCGGCCACGGTATCCAGCTGGTGCTGGCGGCCATTCAGATCGTGGCCGTGCCGGTGACCATCGCGGGGGTGGCGCTCATCCTGATTCCGCCGCTGATCGATGCCGATGTCCGGCAGCGGGTGACCCCGGTGGACCGCATCACGCTGCCGCTGCTGGCGGCGGCGCTCATGTCGGCCGTGCTGGTGACGTTCGACGGCGGGTCCACCGACGGCCGATACCGCACCGCCGAAACGCTTTTCACCTGGGCGCGCTCGCTGATCGCCCTGCATCCGGAACCTGCGGTCATGGACCACGCCCCGATCCTGTACCAGGCGCGCGGACTCATCGTGGTGCTGATCATCGCGGTCTGGCCCTACACCCGCCTGGCCGGCATCCTCACCGTCCCCGTGGTGCGCGTCGTCCGCCAGGTCGCCGCCGCCCCTTACCGGTCCGCGCCGTCGGTCTGATCCTCCCGGGACCGCGATTTCCGGGAGGCTGCTCCTATTCCCTGAGTAATTCGAGTATTGCGGTACTCAGGACGCGGCCGCCGGGGTTGGCAACACTCGGGCAATGGCGCGCATTTTCCTCAGCCATTCCAGCCGGGACAACCGGCAGGCTATCGCGCTGAAGGCCTGGCTCGTCGAGCAGGACCCGGCTCTGGTCGGCGAGATCTTCCTCGACCTGGATCCCGACACGGGTATCGCGCCCGGGGTCCGCTGGAAGGATGCGCTGGTCCGGGCCACTTCCCGGTGCGAGGCCGTGATCTGCCTGATCTCGGAGACCTGGGATTCGTCGGCGGAATGCCGCACCGAGGTCCGGACGGCGGAGAACCTCAACAAACGAATTTTCGCCGTGCGTCTGGAACCGTTCGTGAGCCGCGAGTCCACTCGGGAGTGGCAGCAGAGCGATCTGTTCGGCCCCGGCCCCATGACAGCGATCCCGGTACCCGGGGGTCCGCCCGTCGAATTCGCGAGCGAGGGCCTGCGGCGGCTGCGGCGCGGATTGCGCGAAGCAGGTATCGGGGCCGAATACTTCGAGTGGCCGCCGCCGAATGATCCCGGGCGCGCGCCCTATCGCGGATGGGAGCCGTTCGAAGCGATCGACGCGGCCGTGTACTTCGGCCGGGACGCCCAGATCGTGCGCGGCCTGGACATGCTGCGCGGCATGCGGGCCGCTCGCGTCGAGAATCTGTTCGTCATCCTCGGCCCGTCAGGCGCCGGCAAGTCGTCGTTCCTGCGGGCCGGACTACTCCCCCGGTTGCGCCGCGACGACCGGCATTTCCTGGTGCTCGACATCGTCCGGCCCGAACGTGCCGCGGTGACGGGTCCGATCGGCCTGGCCGCAGCACTGTTCGAGGTGCGGCAGCGGCTGGGGCTCACCCGCCCCACCCTCGGTGCGATCAAGGCGGCATGCGCGTCCGATCCGGGGCGGGTCACCGCCTGGCTGAGGGAGGCGCAGGCGGCCGCGACGGACGGCCTGCCCGAGTCGAACAACACCGCGCCGCCAACCCTCGTGCTCCCGGTGGATCAGGCCGAGGAACTGTTCGGCGGTGAGGCCGGACCCGAGGCCGGGGTGTTCCAGTCGATTCTCGCCCGGCTCGTGGCCGACGGCCTGGATCTCATTGCCGCACTGACCATTCGGGCCGACCGCTACGAGCCGCTGCAGACCTCGCCCGCGCTGGCGGCCGTGAAGAGCGTGGTGTTCGACGAATTACGGCCCCTGCAGCCCGCGCGGTTCGCCGAGGTCGTGCAAGGTCCGGCGGAGCGCGCGACCGCGGCCGGCAATCCGCTCGTGGTGCGCGAGGATCTCGTGGAACGGCTGCTCGCCGACTGTGCGGACAGCGCGAATCCCCTGCCGCTGCTGTCCCTGACACTGTGGCGGCTGTACCTCGACTACGCCGCCGCCGGAGAACTGACCGTCGCCGACTACCAGGCGATGGGCGGGATGGCGCACGTGGTCGAATCGGAGATCGATTCGATTCTCACCCAGGACGACTCGATGCGACCGCGGCAACTGGCCGAGTTGCGCGCCGCCTTCGTGCCCTGGCTGTCCACCATCGCCCCGGACCACGACCAGCCGCTGCGCCGCATCGCCCGCCTGAGCGACCTGCCCGCCACCAGCCGCCCGCTCATCGCCGCGTTCGTCGACCATCGGCTGGTGGTCCAGGACGAACGCGGCGGCGAGACCACCGTCGAGGTGGCGCTGGAAAGCCTGCTCAGCGAGTGGCCCGCGCTCGCCCAATGGCTGCGCGAGGAGGCCACCGATCTGCGCACCGCCGACGGCCTCGACCGCGCCGCCGCCGAATGGGAGAGCAGCGGACGCGACGACGCCTGGCTGATGGCGGGCGCCCGGCTCCACGAGGCCGAAAAAGTCTCCGCGACACCGAATTTCGCCGATCGACTGGCCTCCGCGCGCGAGTTCCTCACCGCCTCCCGGCAGCGGCAGGACGCCGAGACCGCAGCCGAACAGCGCCGCCACGAAAAGGAACTGAACGACGCGCGCGCCTACGCCGCCGGACTACGCCGGCGGTCACACATCCTGCGGGCGGTGCTGGCGCTCACCGTCATCGCGGCCCTGGTCGCCGTATTCTTCGGCGTCCGAGCCACATTGGCGCAGAACGAGGCCGATCAGCGGCTCCACGAAGCGACCGCGCTGCGCCTGGTCTCCGAGGGGCAGGCCATGCTCGCCGGGGCGCGGCCCGGCGGCGACACCCGAGCCATCGAGGAGATCCTCGCGGCACGCCAGATCGGCTCGCAGCCCGACGACGGCGCGGTCCTCGACGCGCTGTCAGTCACGGCCGACGAGGTGAAGATATTCGACACGCCCGCACAGAATTCCGTCACGGCATTCGCCGTCAGCCCCGACGGGCAGCATGCGGCGTCAGCGAGTGCGGGAACCGTGCAGCTGCGCGATGGCAGCACCGGCCAGGCCACGGGGGCAGCATTCACCGCGCACAACAACAGTGCGGTGAACAGCCTGGCGTTCAGCGCGGATGGAACCCGCCTAGCCTCGGCGGGCAGCGACGGAACAGTGCAGGTGTGGGACGCCCGGAACGGCTCACATCTCGCCGGTCCATTTCGGATTGGAAAATACGCGGTCCTGTCGGTCGCATTGAGTCGCGATGGGCTTCGGCTCGCCGCAGGCATATACCCCGGCACGATTCAGATATGGGATGTCGTTGCCGGACAACAGCTCCGCGTTGTCGAGGCGACTGGAGCGCCCTTGCAGATGGCCTTCCTACCCGACGGAACCCACCTTGCCGCCACCGAGGATTCCGGTTTGCAACTCTGGAACGTGGAAACGGGCAGCGCGGTCGCGCGAACACCCGATCAGCAGTACGACGCCGCCCTCGCCGTCGCGGTCGATCCGAGCGGCAGCTTGATCGTGTCCGGCAGCACCGACCGACTCGTTCACTTCTGGGACGCGACAACCCTGCAGCCGGTCGGGTCGGCCCTCAGCGGTCAGGGTGACAGCGTGGGAGCCGTCGCATTCAGTGCGGACGGACGCCGTGTGGTGTCCGGCAGCCTCGACGGAGCGATCCGCGTGTGGGATGCCGCGTCCCGGCAGCCGATCGGCCATCCTCTGATCGGGCATCACAGAAGTGTCCGCGGCGTTGGTTTCAGCGCCGATGGGCACGAGGTGCTGTCGGGCGGCGATGAAACCGTCCGGGCATGGAACGCCGATGCCGTCGCCACCATCGGCACGACCTTGGCCACGAACGACGACTCGGTGACGTCCATCCACTACAGCGCGGACGGCACTCGCCTCGTGTCGGCCGGCTCTCGGAACGATCGGGATACGAGTGTTCCCGGCATCATTCGCCTGTGGGACGTCGGCACCGGGACCCTCCGAACGAGCATTCCCACAGACCCGATGATTCCCTACAACGCGTTCTTCAACCCGGACGGCAACCGGATCATCGCCTACGAAATCGGATTCAAAGCCCCGTCGGATCGCGTCGTCACGAGCATCGATGACCTGGACTTCGTCTACGCGCTCGCGACCTTCGACGCTAACACCGGCGCACCACTGTACAAATGGGAGATCGACGCGCAGAAGTCGGCCAGCACGGCGGTGCTGAGCCCAGACGGAACTGCACTCGCCACGGTCGGCGGCGTGATGCCGAAGAACTTCCTCACCGAGGGTGCCCGGGCGTACGACCCCACATCGCCGTCGCTCGGGCTGGATTTCAGTGTCGACCTGTGGGATCCGAGCACCGGACACCGCATCGGCGCTCCGATCGACGAACATTCGGCGGTCAACGCCGTCGCGTTCAGCCGCGACGGCCGACACCTGGTCACCAATGGCGGACTCGCCCAACTCCGGATGTGGGATGTGAACTCCCACCGTCAGGTCGGCGAGCCATTTTTCGACACCGATTCGCCGAGGCTGCTCGCGTTCAGCCCCGACAGCCGCCGACTCGCTGCAGCGACCTCCGACTCCATTCGCCTGTTCGATGTCGATTCCCGACAGGCGATCGGCGGCCCGATGCAAGATCCCGCCCGGGCGATCGAGGCCATCTCATTCAGTTCGGACGGCCGATATCTGATCGCGGCCACGGGCAAGACGATTCGGATCTGGGATGCCGCCTCCGGCTTGCCCATCGGACAGCCGATCGCCGGCCCTTCCGACACCGTCACCGCACTGGCCGTCGCCCCCGGCGGCCGCCAACTGGTGACCGGCAGCGACAAGAACGGAACCATCAACGTGTGGCCCGGTCCCGCCGTCTGGCCGGACCGGTTGTGCGACAAGCTCAGCGCGAATATGAGCCACAAGGAGTGGAACGAATGGGTGTCACCGAGCATCCCCTACCGCAAGGCCTGCCAGAACCTGCCGGTCGCACCGGACGCGGGCACATGAGCACGGACGACGAGGTCGTCGCCGAACTATGGGCCGAACGGCTGCGCTGGTCACAGACCGCCGGGCGGCTGAAACACCGTCTCGATCGGGCGCGGATCACCGCGTTCGCGGCCGGCACCCTCGGAGCGTTGTGCACGACCACCACCGCGACCGTGCTGCATTCTGGCGGCCCGGCACGAACCTGCGCCGCGGCCCTCGGCGCGGTGTGCCTGGCCCTCGCCGCCTTCGTCGGCATCCAGTTCCTCACCCCCGATACCGTCCGGGCATGGACGCGGGCGCGCGCGACGTCGGAGGGCATCAAGCGGCTGATCTACGAATTCCGCGCCGGCGCCGTGATCGGCATCGACGCCCTGCGTCACAAGGCCGCCGAAATCGTCACCGCCGCGACGGATCTGCTGCCCTACGTCGACTCCGATGCGACGCCGGGGACCCCGCCGCCGGCCGCCATGATGCCGGAAACATATGTCCGGCAACGGATTCGGGGACAGATCGACGACTACTACCGGCCGATGGCCCGCCGGTACACACAGCGCACGGCACGCTGGCGCCGGGTGACGATAGCCCTGGGCATGGCGACCGCGCTGATGGCGGCGGCCGCCGCCATCACCCCGGGCAGCGGACCCACCGCCCTGGCGCCCTGGGTCGCGGTCCTCACCACGGCCACCGCCAATATCGCCGCCTACCTGACCGCCCAGCGCTACGACTACCTGGCCATGACCTACCTGGCCGCCGCCCATCACCTCCAGAGCCTCGCCGACGACCGCGCCACAAGTGTGATCACCGACTGGCCCGCCTTCGTCGCCGCCTGCGAATCCGTCATCGCCACCGAGAACACCGCCTGGATGGCCAAGTGGTCCGAACAGGACAGCGCGCGTTGAGAATCGGCCCGCGCCAACAGTGCGATCGTCCCGGCCCGCGGACCCCGGGCCGCTAGAGTCGGGCTCGACACGGTTGCCGGTCCCGACCCACGCCCGAGGGAGCCACCGACATGCACGATGACCGCCGGTTGATCGAAGACAGGCTCGGGCGAGTGCTCGACCGCATCGTCCCCGCCGTCTATCCGGAGTCGGTGCCGCTGCGGGCCTCGATCTGGGCGGCGCCGGGCGAACCGGTGCCGGTCGCCGAGGGGCTGACCGCGCCCCGCACGCCGACCGGGCCGGGCGCCCGCTGGGGTGCGCCGTGGGGCACCAGCTGGCTCACCGTCGAAGGGACGGTGCCGCCGAGCTGGGCCGGCCGGACCGTCGAGGCGATCATCGATCTCGGATTCGACCAGGGCATGACCGGATTTCAATGCGAGGGCCTGGTGTATCGCGCCGACGGGACGCCGGTGAAGGGGCTGCATCCGCGGAATCGGTGGGTACGCGTGGCGGCGCCCGCGGCCGGGGGCGAGCAGGTGCTGCTGCATGTGGAGGCGGCGTCCAACCCGGTCATCCCGTTCTTCGGGCCGACCGCGCTCGGCGATCGGGAAACCGCCGGGACCGAACCCCAATACCGTTTGGGCCGCCTGGATCTCGCGGTGTTCGACGAGGAGGTCTGGCAGCTGGTGCAGGACCTCGAGGTGCTCGGAGAACTCATGCACGAGATGCCGGAGGATCCCGCGCGGCGCTACGACATCGTGCGGGCCATCGAGCGCGCACTCGACGCCATCGACCTTCAGCACGTGAACGCGGGCGCGAGCGCCGCCCGCGCCCGCCTGGCCGAGGCGCTGGCCCAGCCCTCCATCCCCTCGGCACACCGCATCTCCGCGGTCGGGCACGCGCACATCGACACGGCCTGGTTATGGCCGCTGCGCGAGACGGTGCGCAAGGTCGCGCGGACCGCCGCCTCCATGACCGCTCTGCTCGACGACGACCCCGACTTCATCTTCACGATGTCCCAAGCGGCGCAATACGACTTCCTCAAACAGCACCGGCCCGAGATCTACGCGCGGGTCAAGGCGGCGGTGGCCGAGGGGCGGTTCGTGCCGGCCGGCGGCATGTGGGTGGAGTCGGATACCAACATGCCGGGCTCCGAGGCCATGGCGCGGCAGTTCGTGCACGGCAAACGGTTCTTCCTCGCGGAGTTCGGCATCGAGAACGAGGAGGCCTGGCTGCCCGACACCTTCGGCTTCGCGGCCGGGCTGCCGCAGATCATCAAGGCGGCGGGCTCCAGATGGTTGCTGACACAGAAGATCTCGTGGAGCCAGACCAACCGGTTCCCGCACCACACCTTCCTGTGGGAGGGCATCGACGGGTCCCGCATCTTCACCCACTTCCCGCCCGTCGACACCTACAACTGCTCGATGCAGGGCCGCGAAATCGCCCATGCGGCACGGAATTTCAAGGAGAAGGGGCGGGCGACCCGGTCGCTCGCACCGACCGGGTGGGGTGACGGCGGCGGCGGAACCACCCGCGAGATGGTCGCCAAGGCCGCCCGGATGCGCGATCTCGAGGGCGCGCCCACGGTCCGGTGGGACCGGCCCGCCGACTTCTTCGCCGCGGCCGAGGCCGAATACCCGAACCCGGCGGTGTGGGTGGGCGAGCTGTACCTGGAGCTGCATCGCGCGACCCTGACCAGCCAGGCCAGGACCAAGCAGGGCAATCGGCGCAGTGAGCATCTGCTGCGCGAGGCCGAACTGTGGGCCGCCACCGCGGCCGTGCGGACCGGGTTCGAGTACCCGGCCGCCGAGCTGGACCGGCTCTGGAAGACCGTGCTGCTGCACCAGTTCCACGACATTCTGCCGGGCTCCTCGATCGCCTGGGTGCATCGCGAGGCCGAGCGCACCTACACCGAGGTCGCCGCCGAGCTGTCGGCGATCATCGAACGCGCACAGTGGGCCCTGGGCGGTGAACGGTCGGGGCCGAACGTCTTCAATCCGGCGCCGCACGCCTGGCGCGGGATTCCCGCCGGTGGCGCGGCGCCCGAGGAGCCGGGCCGGGACTGCACCGTGGCCGAGCGGACCGGCGGCGGGTTCGTGCTGGCGAACGGCCTGGTGCGAGCCGAGGTGGACGCGCGCGGTCTGCTGGTGTCGCTGTACGACATCGAGCACGACCGCGAGACCCTGCCGCCCGGTGCGATGGCGAATCTGCTACAGCTGCACCAGGACTACCCCAACTCGTGGGACGCCTGGGATGTCGATCGCTTCTACCGCAACAGCGTCACCGACCTGGCCGGCATCGACTTCCTTACGGCGGAGACGGATTCACCGGCAGCGGTCGTGGTTCGCCTCGGGCGGTCCTTCGGGTCCTCGACCGTCGAGCAGACCCTCACCCTGCGATCGCACGACCCGGCCCTGGAGATCGCCACCTCCGTCGACTGGCACGAGACGGAGAAATTCCTCAAACTCGCGTTCCCCCTGGACATTCACGCCGACCGCTACGCGTCGGAAACCCAGTTCGGTCACCTCTTCCGACCCACCCACACCAATACCAGCTGGGAGTACGCCAAGTTCGAGGCGTGTAATCACCGCTTCATCCACCTGGCGGAACCCGGCTGGGGCGTGGCCCTGGTCAACGACTCCACCTACGGCCACGACCTCACCCGCACGGTCCGGCCGGACGGGGGCGCCACCGTCACCGTGCGCGCCTCCCTGCTGCGTGCGCCACGATTCCCCGACCCCCATACCGACCAGGGCACCCACCATTTCCGGCACGCCCTGGTCCCGGGCGCCTCGATCACCGATGCGGTCCGGGCGGGATACCGAATCAACCTGCCGCCCTTCACACCCGGCGTCGCCGAGCCGGTCGCGCCGCTGGTCGCCATCGACAACGACGATGTGGTGACCAGCGCCGTCAAACTCGCCGACGACGGATCCGGCGATGTGATCGTGCGCGTCTACGAAGCGGGCGGCGGCCGCGCCTCGACGCTGCTGACCCCCGAGTTCGCGACCACCGGCTGCCACTGCTGCGACCTGTTGGAGCGACCGCTGCCCGGCGAGACGACCGCGACGCCGGAGGGCCGGGGAATTCGATTGCGACTGCGGCCTTTTCAGTTGGTGACCCTCCGATTCGGCCGCCGGTGACGCCATTTCGTTCCGAATTCCGAAAACCCGTGTCCCACAGCGGGCATGACTTATTCAGGCCGACCGCACATAGTTGAATCGCCGACTGCTCTGATCGAGCGAACTGAAATTCCCGACCATGGCCCCGGGCCCCGGGCAGATGAAGGCCGTACTCTTCACCATCGCCGTCTGATTGCCCGGCCGCGCGACATCCTCGCCACTGTCGGTCAAACGCAGAGTGGCCGTGAATCCACCGGACGGAATGACCGTGTAGATGCCCGCACCGTTCCCGAGCCGGGCACTGCGGAGAGCAATGCCGCCCGTGCCGTCGAAACTCAGCACATTCGTCGAGTCCTCCGCCGCGGTGAACTCACCGCGATAGTCCCCGAGGCTCGCCCCGCACGCTCCCGCGGCGACGCCGGGGTGCGCGGTGGCGGTCAGTGCAGCGGAAAGGGCCAGCGTGAGCGACCCTGCGATGGCAATCCTCGAACCCGGCCCAGCGGTCATTCGGCTTCCTCCCGGTCGGACAACCCGGGTATTCAACAATAGAATCGGGCAAATCTCCCGCAGACACGCCAGTTCGTCATCGAAACGTGCGCTGGTACGGACCGATTAACGATAAGTCTGAAAACGATCTATTCCGACCGATCAGTCTTTTTGCGCCGCAGCCGAATTCACAATCTTGAACACATGATCAGCAGGTCGGCGACATTCCGAGGCGACGTAGCCTCCCACGAATTGCATTGAGCTGGTTGTACCGTCGCATTCCATGACACGAAAGAAAGCCATCGGCCTGCTCGTCAGTGCATTCGTTTGTGCAGCCGTATTCACCATGAACCCCTCCGCGGCGTGGGGTTCGGGTGACATCGGGACGCCCGATCCCGGAGCAGGGGTAGGGGCTCCCCACTCGTCGGTTCCCGCCGGCAATGTCCCGGCGGCACCGGCTCCGGAAAGGATCGTTCCGGTCCCGCCACCCGCCGGTGGATTCCTCTGCCCGACTGCCTGACACATTCCCGCGTCCGTCCACCCGTCCACTCCCGCTCGCCTCGTGCCGTAGCCACGCGCAAGGCTTCCGCCACGCGAGAAAGGCTTTCGGCACGAGCGGCATCGGCCCCGGGAATGCAGCCGCCGAGATCGAATCCGGCCGCACTCGCCCGATCAGGCCGCAATCGCCGAGGAGAGCTGCCGCAATGCGAGCTGCGGATCAGCGACATCCACGACCAGGCGGGTGATCTCCGACCCCGCCAGATCGATCAGCACACCCTGACCGTCGAAACGCGTATCCCAGAACTCTTTCCGGCCCTTGCCCCGGAAGATGCCGGCGGCGATCACGCCCGGGAAGAACGTGCCCGGCGCCCGCACCCACGGCGGGCGCAGATCCACCGGCGCGGGCGCGAGGGCGGTGACCTGCGACAGGTCGAAGCTCACGTGATCACGCAGCGCGAGCAGCCGGTGAGCGCCGGTGACCCGCACCGTCACAGTGGTTCCGGTGACCTCGATTTCGACCATTCCGCACCTCACGCGCTCGCCCGACACTGTTTCCGTCATCCACAGTGCCGGGCGATACTGGTCGTAGCCTGAGCGTTTCCTGGCTCTTCTCTCAGGCTTTCACACCGCGGCCGTACGCCGTCGCGGCCGGCTCGCACGTCTTTCCGGTCAGCTCCGCGACCATCCGCTTCGCCTGCGCCCGCGCCTCCGCGCGCACCTCTTTCACCTCGGCCCTGCTGAGCCGCGGGAACGGCTGCTGCCCGGCGCGTGCCCGGGCCACCGACGCGGCCCGCACGCTCTGCTCGGCCCGGGTCCGGGCCTCGTCCAGCCGGCCCGCGATCATCTCGGCGAGGACGTTGTTGTTCGACATCGTTGTTCTCCTTGTTCCGGTGCCGGAGCTGGTGTTTCCGGCACGAGAAGAACAATGACGCCCGCCGCTGACGAGCCACCGACAGCGCGCTGACCACGCCCGCGGGGGCCGCTGTCAGTCGGCGGGGAGGGTGACGCCGTCCTCGGCGGCCTTGGCGGCCACCTCCGCGGGGAAGATATTGCGGAACAGGTACAGGTCGCGGCCGAGCTTCCAGCCCGGGGCCAGGGCCACCGCGTAGCGCTCGAAGTAGCCGAGCTGCTTGCCCATCATGACCAGCTGCTGCGGGCCCGACGTGCCGCGGCGCTTGCCGAATTCCAGCAGGCGGGCCGAGACCACGCCGAGGTCGAGCTTGTCGAGGCTGCCCGAGAGCACCGGGCCCAGGGCCACGGCGAGCTGGCGGCCGATGGTGGCGTCGTCACCGCTGTCGTCGGCGACCAGATCCAGCGCGCGCAGGGCGCGGGCGACCGGACGGAAGTCGTTGTCGATGGAGCTGGCATAGAACAGGGCGCGCACGAACTCGCGCCACTCGGACTCCATCCGGCCGACGATGCCGAAATCGAGCATGGCGACCCGGCCGTCGTCGAGCAGCCACAGGTTGCCGGCGTGCACGTCACCATGGAAGAGACCGTGCACCGCGACCGATTCCATCCAGGCCTTCACCAGGCGGCGGATCAGCAGCTCCGGCTCCGGGTGCGCCGCGCGGATATCGTCGAAGCGGTCCAGGGGCATGCCGCGCATGCGTTCCATGCACAGCACCCGGGGTGCGCAGTACTCCCAATACACCTCGGGCACGGCCACATTGGTGTTGTCGCCGAAGGCCGTCAGATGGTCGCGGGCGCGGGTCTGGTTGTCGGCCTCGATGAGGAAGTTCAGCTCGGCGACGGTGGCCTCGTACAGATCCCGCACCACCGCCTGCGCATTGGCGACGCGGGCGTTCTCCGACCGCTTCTCCAGGCTGCGGGCCAGCCGCATGGCCGCGCGCAGATCCACGATCATGCGCCGGGCGATCTCGGGCCGCTGCACCTTCACCACGGCGGGCCGGCCATCGGCCAGCACGCACGCGTGCACCTGTGCGATGGAGGCCGCCGACAGCGGCTCGTCGTCGAACTCGCGGAACAGCTCCGAGATCGGCTTGCCCAGATCGGCCTCGATGATGGCGCGGGCGTCCGCAGCCGGAAAGGGCGGGACGTCGTCGAGGCAGCGCAGGCAGGCATCGGCCAGCTCGCGCGGGAACGCGCCCGGAGAGGACGCGATGAGCTGGCCCAGCTTCACGAACATCGGGCCGAGCGTCTCGAAACCGTTCACCAGGCCCTCGGCCGCGGCACGCTTGCGCTCGGCGGGACGCAGGCCGCCGCGCAGCACGCTGCCCACGACCGAGCCGCCCAGTACCACACCGACCACGGCGGTTCGCCGCCATTCCGAGAACCCGAAGGTGTCGAGGTCGGGCCGGATCACCTCGGGCATCCCGGCTCGCACAGTCATAGGTGAACTCACGCGCCGCAGTGTATCGCTGACATTGCTAACACCGCGGCACACGTTACCGACACGTTCAGTAGTTTCGGGTCCACACCGCACGGTACCGTAGTCGGTCGAGTCGCGATCCGGCTCGACACGGGCGCGATCGGGCCCACTCTGACTGTTGGCGGAAAGGCAAGACAGAGGTAATGACGGGTACAGCGGAAAAGCTGGCAGAACTGCGCAAGCTCCTGGAGATCGCCGAAGAACCCACCGGCGAGAAGGGCATCCAGAAGCGTCTTGCCAAAGGCGTCGCCAGCGCCCGAGAACGCGTCACGATGCTGCTGGACCCGGGCAGCTTCGTCGAAATGGGCGCGCTCATGCGCTCGCCCGGCCAGCCCAATGCCCTCTACGGCGACGGCGTGGTCACCGGCCGCGGCACCGTCGACGGACGCCCGGTCGTGGTGATCTCCCACGACTCCGGAGTACAGGGCGGCTCGGTCGGCGAGACCTTCGGCCGCCGCGTCCGGCTCGCCATGGAATTCGCGTACAACAACGCCTGCCCGGTGGTCGTGATCAACGACTCCGGCGGCGCGCGCATCCAGGAGGGCGTCACCGCACTCGCCTGGTATGCCACCATGTGCCGGCTGCAGGAGGACCTGTCCGGCTACGTGCCGATGGTCGCGGTCATGTTCGGCAAGTGCGCGGCCGGTTCGGTGTACGGGCCGGTGAACATGGACGTGCTGGTCGCCACCGACGACTCGTACATGTTCGTGACCGGGCCCGAGGTCATCAAGGGCATCACCGGCGAGGAGATCTCCGCCGAGGAGCTGGGCGGCGCGGCCGTCCAGGCCCGCAACGGACTGCTGCACCACGTGGCGAAGACCGAGGCCGACGCCCTGCAGTGGGCGCGCGAATACCTGAGCTACCTGCCGAGCAGCTGCCTCGAGCAGCCGCCGATCATCAACCCCGGCCTGGAGCCCGAGCTCACCGACTCCGATCGCGAACTGGACCGGATCATCCCGGATTCGGATCGCCAGGGCTACGACATGCACGAGGTGCTGCTGCGCATCTTCGACGACGGCGGGTTCCTCGAGATCGGCGAGGCCGCCGCGCAGAACCTCATCACCGGATTCGCCCGCGTGGACGGGCGGCCGGTCGGTGTCATCGCCAATCAGCCGATGGTGCTGGGCGGTGCACTGGACGCGGCATGCTCGGACAAGGGCGCGTACTTCATCCGGCTGTGCGATGCCTTCAACATCCCGCTGGTCTATGTGGTCGACACCCCCGGCGTGCTGCCGGGTCTCGAGGAGGAGCGCAACGGCGTCATCAAGCGTGGCGGCCGTATGTTCCGCGCGCTCATCGAGGCCACGGTGCCGATCGTCACCATCGTGACCCGCAAGGCGTACGGCGGCGGGTACGCGGTCATGGGCTGCAAGCAGCTCGGCGTCGACATCAACCTGGCGTGGCCGACCGCCCGCATCGCGGTCATCGGCGCGGACGGCATGGTCACCGTCACCGGTAAGAAAACCCTCGCCGCCACCCCGCCCGAGCAGCGCGAGACCGTGCGCCGGCAGATGGTGGACTTCTACAACGCGCTCATCGACAACCCGTGGGTGGCGGCCGAGCGCGGTTACATCGACGCGGTCATCGAGCCGTCGGCCACCCGCCTCGAGATCCGCAAGGCGCTGCGCCTGCTGCGCGAGAAGGACACCGTCCGCAAGCACAACCCGCGCAAGCACAACCTGTTCCCGATCTGAGAACCGTTGCCCGCGGTCAACATTCGTTGGGCGCGGGCACACCCTGCAGGCGCTGGTCCAGCCAGTTCAGCGATTCCGGATAGCCGGTGGCCGCGGCGATGAAGTGTTCGCCGAAAACGCTGCGGTAGACCGCCGGCACGCCGAGTGCGCACTGTTCCTGGTAGAGGTTCTTCGCGCCCACGGCGGGTACCCAGAACTCCTGCTCGCCGTTGTAGATGAACAGCGGCACAGGGGATTTCCTACCGTCCATGCGGGTGATGCTGTAGATCTCGTGCGCCAGATCGCTGTCCAGCGGGTCCGGGATGTTCGCCGCGACGTCGATGGGCAGCTGCAGCACGCCCGGCACCGCGAAGACCTCACTGCACTGGCTGTTGAGCGCCGACACCGCCGCCCACTGCCCCAGATGGTTCATGCGGGCCAGGATTTCGGGCCGCTCGCGGCCGATCCCGAAGACCGCGCTCAGGAACACCCCCGAGGCCAGATTGGCGTTCATGGAGTGGGCCAGCAGGCTGAAGTCCGCGGGCACCCCGCCCAGGGCCGCGCCGACCACCACGTCGGCCAGCTCGGGCGCGTACTCGGACATGAGCTTCACCGCGCCATTGGTGGCGATGGCCCCGCCGGAGTAGCCGATCATGCCGAACCTGCTGTCGCCCAGCTCATCCGGCAGCTGATTGCGGACCGCGCGAATGGCGTCGAGGATGGCATGCCCGGCCACGATGGGCTCGGCGTAGGCCATGCGCGGGCCCTCGTGGTCGGTGATCAGCACCGCGTAGCCGCGCAGCAGCGCCAGCTGGGTGGTGGGCAGGATGTACCCGGTGAAGTTGGAGGCCCGGGAGAAGCCGTGTGCGAGCGTGTAACTGGGGTTGCAGTCGCGGCCCAGCGCGTCGATGGGCAGGTTGTTGACCACCACCGGCCGCTCCCCCGGCCCGGTCCAATCGCCCACCGGCAGCACCAGACTGGCGATGCCGTAGGAGGGCTCGTCGTGAGAGTCGTTGGTGCGGTACTTCAGCTGCAGCACCTGCCGCACGGGCACGATCAGTGTGGGTGCGGCCGTGGCGGTTACGTCGCGGACCGCGACGATGCCGCCCGGGTCGGCGCCGTCGAGCCCGTCGGGCCAGTCGTCGACGAAGGAGTCACCGATGGCGGCGGGCATGGCCGCGGCCCGCAACGCCGCCAAATCCGGTGGCAGCTGGGCGGTGTCGACCAGCGGCGAGTCCGCCGGGGCCGGTGCCAGGGGCGGCGCGGGGATCACCTCGTCGATCCAGTGCTGGATGTCGGGCAGTGCGGGCAGGGGGATTCCGGGCGGAGCGGGTGGGATCGCGGGTGCTCCGGTGTCGGGTGTTTGCGCGAATCCCGGTGCGGCACCGTAAGCGACGATCGTGCACCATCCGATCATCAAGGCACCGGCGATATTTCGCAGGCGACGCAGCACAACACCCCCACGGATCAGAACTGTCTTCGAACGGGTCGGCCCCGGGTCTCTCGCGCGCCCGAGCCTACGGGGACAGTCTGATCCGCACTCCGGACTTGTCGGTTCGACGCCACATCGAGACCGGCCCGTGCCCGGAGGGTCGTGTTTCACATCCTCCGGCGCATCACCATGTCCAGCTGCGCATTGCTGATCTGGCGACCGGCATTGGACACCGAGGTGACCATGCAGCTGCCGAAGGAGCCGATCCGGTCGAACAGCGTCGCGACGCCGACCGCCAGGCCGCGCTCGCTGAAATGGCTGTCGGCCTGCACGCCGATCTCGGTGCCCTCGGGCTGGCGGGAAAGGCCCAGCGTCATATCGGTATTGATGAACCCGATGCCCTTGTCGCCCCAGTTGGTCATCATGCTGGTGGCCTCGGCCACCACCCCGACCCGCACGAACGGGGTCAGCTCCTCGCCGGTCACCACCCGGATCGGGTTCTGCCAGGTGCGTTTCCGGAGGTTGTTCTCGTGCTCGGTGGGCATCGAGCTCCACACCGGCGAGTCCTCCCCGCTGTTGAACAGCGGGGTCTGCGGCAGCGGCGAGGGCGGCGCGATCTCCAGTGACGGCGGCTGCGGCTCCCGCTCCCGGTGCCACAGCTCCCCCGGCGGCTGCTCGGCGGGCTGCAGCAGCACCGCGGTGGCGCGCGCGGCCACCGTGCCGCCCTGCACCACGCTCACATCCGCGACCCGGATCCGGCGGCCGTCGCGCACCCGCACGGTCGGGGTGGTGGTGTGCTCGAAGCGCGCCGCGCTGAACAGGTCCACGGTCAGCCGCACCGGCACGAACCCGTCGGTGGCGTGCGCGCGTTCGAGCTCGCGGGCCAGCAGGCCGGTGAGGGCCGGGCCGACCACCTGCGCCGAGGACCACTGGCTGGCCGCGAACGGCGTCGGGAAGAAACCGCCGTCCACCTCGTCGAAATACGCGGGCACATCCACCACGGCACCGGCTCCCGTCCACTCAGGTTGATCGATCCACTTCTTTTCAGACCTAACACACGTGTGAAACCCGTATCAATTCAGGGCCCGCTGGCCGGGCCGGCGGCGGTTCCGGATTAGCCCGCCCGACCACGGGTACGCCATCGCTATGGTCCGCACCATCGACCGGCTGCTCGGCACCCTGACGCTCACCGTGCAGGTCCTGCAGGACAACGACATTCCCTGTGCGCTCACCGGCGACTGCGCGGTCTACGCGCGCGGCGGGCCGGTCACCGGCCCGCACTCCGAGGTCGATGTGCTGCTGCTGCCCGCGGACGCGGCCCGCGGGCAGCGTCTGCTGGCCGCCGCGGGACTGCGGCCGCCGCTGCCGGCCCCGGACGCCGAGCGGACCACGCTGTACGACCGCGATATTCGCGTCGATCTGGTGTTCCGCCCCAACTACCGTCCCGTCACCGATGAACTGCTGGCCCGGGCGGAGCGGCTGCCCATCGGGCCGATCGCCGTGCCCGTGGTGACCGTCGCGGACTTCCTGGTGGACGAGCTCACCGTGTCCGATCCACAGCGGCTGGATTTCACCCGGCTGCTGCACATCGCGCGGGAATTGCGCGCCCAGGTCGATTGGGGGCGGGTGCGGGCCGAAACCGCGGCCTCGCCCTATGCGCGCGCGTTCCTCGGCCTGCTGGACGATCTGGGCATCACCGACGGCCGGTGTGAACACGGGTCTACAGCGGTGTGATTCGCCCGAGCCTGCTCGGGTATCCGGTTGTTATCGGTTCTGCAATACCCCCGGAGAAAGGACAGTGTTGATGCCTGTCACTCCGCCCGCCTACGACGACACCCATAATCTCCCGGGACCGATTCTGGCCGCGGCCGGAATCGTCGCGATCGCTTTGACTTTGACGACTGCCGGCTACGGCGCACTCACCTGGAGCGCGCTGTGCGGGCTCGCCGGCGCGGTGTGTCTGCGTTTCGGAATCGGCCTGATGATCATCGAACATCGCCGGCTCAAAGCCGCGATGCGGCGAGACTCCGCCCGTCCGGGAAGAGTTTGAGCACCTCGAGGGCCGAGTTTGATCTTCCGCTAATTCCTGGATAAATCGGAACAGTCCATTCTCGCCGGAACTTTCGATCGGAAGTACTGGAAAAGCCCTGCTCGGGGCCGATTGCAACCTTTTGCCAACCCTCGTTTCGCAAACTCATAGCACACCGAAAACTACTCTGGCGCTGCAAATTCGATGTTGCAGATGTACTTGCATCTGCGCAATGCACGGTCATAGACTCATCGTGCAAGGCACCAATAAGGGGACAACCAGAGAGCCGAGCGGTGAATCACCGGCGATTCTTCGCCCACCGTTAGCCGTCGGCCTGGCGTCAGGGGCGTTCGAATGAATCAGCCAATCAACCTCAGCCGACTCGGGTTTGCCGACAGAAGTCAGCCGGAGCAAACCTATTCACGTGAGACGGCAACCGCTTTCGTCATCCGCCAGGTCGAATCCACTGGAGCGGCCACTCGGTATGATTTCGACATCGAGCGGATCGTCACCACGGCGCACGCCATGGTGAACGATTGGGATCTGCACTGCATGCAACCAGAGGCGTTCTGGCGCATCGCCTCCAGTTTCATCAGGCAGTAATCCGAATCCGGCCGTGCCGCAGGCCGACTCGTCAGGTCCACGGCACGCTGATAGGGGCCCCGCGAGGGGCCCCTTATCCATGTGTACGGACCTTCCGTCCGCGGCTGGGGACCAGCCCGGAGCTCAGTCGAGCTCCGCAGCAATCCGCGCCAGCTCTTTGCGGGAGCGCTCCGGCGGCTCCGCCTGCACGCTGAGCTGATCCATGACCTGACGGTAGAGCTCCAGATCCTGGCGGCGATCCAGGTACAGCGCGCTGGTCAACTGCTCGAGATAGACGATGTCGGGGAGTTCGGTCTCGGCGAAGCGGAGCATGGTGAACGAACTTCCGGCAGCCGCATGGCCACCCGCCGCGTAGGGCAGCACCTGGATGGTCACATTGGGCAATTGGGACATCTCGATGAGGTGCTCGATCTGGCCGCGCAGCACGCCGGGACCGCCGACCGGGCGGTGCAGCACCGCCTCGTCCAGCACGGCCCAGAAACTCGGCGCGCCGTCGCGGGTGAGTAGCTCCTGGCGGCGCCGGCGCAGCGAGACGCGGCGCTCTCCATCCGCATCGTGTCCGAGGGCGACGATCGAGCGAGCGTAGTCCGGGGTCTGCAGCAGACCCGGGACCAGCTGACCCTCATAGGTACGAATGGATTTCGCCGCGTGCTCGAGGCCGAGATAGGTTTCGAACCAGGGCGGAAGCAGGTCGCTGTAGCGATGCCACCATCCCGGCTGATTGGCCTTGCGAACCAGCTCGAGGAACTGCTCGCGCTCACCGGGATCGTCAACGCCGTACAGCGCCAACAGATCTCGGATATCGCGCTCCTTGAATCCGGTCCGCCCCAGTTCCAGACGACTGATCTTCGCGTGTGAACCGCGGATATGGTCACCCGCGGCCTCGCGCGTAATACCGCTGAGTTCCCTCAGCTTCCGTAGCTGGCTGCCGACCGCGATACGCAGTGCAGTCGGGCCACGTTCGGCGACAGCGGAATCCGCCCGATCGTGGGCAACGGGTTCTGCGATCATGGGGTCCACTCCGATGCTCGGGTTTGCCGGCAGTGGACTCACAACCGCTTGTCGCGAACCACCGCGCCGATTGCCAATGCTACCGCTCAGCGCGCGAGGTCGTCGAATTCTCCACTCTTCGCGCCGCGCAGGAACGCGTCGATCTCGGGCCGCGTGTACACGATCAGCGAGCCCTCGGGGTCTCGGGAGTTGCGCACGGCCACTTGCCCATCGGCCATCGGAGCCATCTCCACGCAGTTTCCACTGGGATTGCTGAAGGTGCTCTTGCGCCACAACAGGTTCGAGCGATCGATCGGGGTTGCCGAGATGTCCGTCATTTCAGACTCCTTGCCAGTACCGCCCGCAGACGGTGGTCCCAGTACTTGCAAATGTTCGGTCAGGTGTACTTACAGTTGCAACCGCAAGCACGACGATAGCACGCAGATTGCTCGCTATCGATGGCTCGGAGCGGCACATCCTTTGCAACACAACAGGTTTGATCTTGGTTCACCGAAAAGCCAAGCGAAGTTGCGAAGGATTTCAGACAATCCCGGCTAGTTGGTCCCGTTCGTCCGATTACTCCGGGAACCATGGGTCCGAAAAGTCACGTGACGCGGACATTCTGCGAGGGCAGTGGATTATCCTGCGGGGGCAGCGGATTCGAGACCCGTGGCGACATCGGCTCGCACCCGCAGAGATACCGGGTCGCATCCGCGGGGAAACCGGGTCGCACCCAGGGAGACACCGGATTCGAGCGTGCAGATGTGCTTGCATCTGCACGATCCGTGCTCCTAAACTCGGTGGATCAACCCCCTAATCGGCCAGAGGCATCCCATGACGCAGATGCTCGCCCGTTCCACCGAGGTCGCAGCTCGCAACGAGAGTCCCGGTGATTGTGCGGTCGAACCACGCACCCTCACCTATCGTCAGGCCCGCACTATTCTGCGCGCGCACGATCAGCACTTCGCGTGCCGGCAGTATCTGGCGGCCATAGCGTATCTGTCCGCGGACAACGACGTGGACTGAGTGCGCCGGGCGCCCGCACTATTGCATTCGCGCGTCTATGCCCGATGACCGATCAGAGCGCGACTTCCCTTGCGCGGCACCGTCTCCGGCGAGTACCCCGGAGATGGACATGCCATCACGTGGAAGAGCGCCGCGATGTTTCTTACTGCCGCCCACGAGTTGCTGACGCAGCTTCAGCACGCGCAGATCTTCGATCCGACTCCCGAGACGCCGCCGGTGGCCGACAAGCTGCTGCGCCTGGTCCGGTATTTCACCTGGTTCGTGCTGCTCTCCAGGGTGCTGGCCATCACCTAAGCGGGTGGCCGCTTCGCCTGGGAGAAGTGGAGCGGCGGCGGGGTGCAGGCGCCCAAGCAGGTCGCGGGCGCGCTCATCGGCGGCATTGTCGCGACGAGCGCGGGCACCATCATGAACGCCGTGATCGGGCAATAATTTCTGCCAAGCGGGGTTGTCTGAGACGAAACCGACCCGTCGGATTTGAAAAGGGCACGATCGGGTCGGTCCAGCCCCTTCAGGCCGTCGCGGCCACCTCGCCGGCCGACTCGGCCCCGGCCGCGCCGACCAGTTCCTCGAAGCGCGCCACCACCTTCCGGTGGTACATGCCGAACAGATCCTCGAACAGCGCCAGCTGCGCCTGACTCGGCCCGCTGTCGGACTCCCACACCGCGACCAGCGCCCGCCACACCAGCACGTGTAGATCCGGCGAGACCGCGAAGTAGGCTTCGACCGCCTCCGGCACCTCCAGCACCATCTCGCCGATGGAGTTGAGCACCGCGCGCTGCACCGTGTGCCCGAGCGCGGTGAGCAGCCGGCGCAGCAGCCCGAGCTCGATGCTCAGCATGCGGTGCGGATCCGGGTCCGCGCCGCGCGCAAGGGTTTCCAGTTCGTCGATCTCGTCCTTGAGGACCGCCGGATCGAGGGCGCGCTCGCCGCCGGTGTAGGCGAGCAGCACCTCGAGCGCGATGCCGCGTTCCTCGTCGACGATATTGCCGAACATGTCGGCCGCGATCTCCGGATCCGGCATGGACAGTCGGAACAGCCGGCGGTACACGTCGACGCCGCCCTCGGCGCGCACATCCCGGATGACGAACCCCTTGCCGCGGTAGGCGTCCACGAATCCGTAGGATTCGAGGCGGCCCAGAATCAATTGCGCCGTCGCACGATTCAGGTCGAATTCGTCGGCGACCTGGCGGACGGACGGCATCAGACCACCGGGCTCGTACTCCCCGGATGCCACGCGGCGTGCCAACTCGTCGGCAACGTCGGCGACGACCGTCCGGTCTCCCATCGTGTCACCTCTCCATAAATCCTGGACTACGTCCCAGACAGTCTAGGTGGTTGTTCGATCAACTGCACAAGTCTCGAGACTCGCAAGAGAAAGCACCGGACCGTTCAGTATCTTTACGAAATCCATACGGCATGGGGTTCCGATTCATGCGGTTTTCCGCCCTAGGCTCCGAGCGTGGTTTCACCGATCGACGTAGCCAAACGACTCGTGCTCGGACGCCCGTTTCGCAGCGATCGGCTCGGGGAGACCCTGCTGCCCAAACGGCTCGCGCTGCCCATTTTCGCCAGTGACCCACTGTCGTCGGTCGCCTACGCCACGCAGGAGATCCTGCTCATTCTGACCCTGGGCGGGCTGGCCTACCTCCATTTCACCCCGGTGGTAGCCGCGGGCGTGGTGGTGCTGCTGGCGGTGGTGGCGCTGTCGTATCGGCAGGTGGTGCAGGCGTATCCGTCCGGCGGCGGCTCCTACGAGGTGGTGGCCGAGAACCTGGGGGCGCTGCCCGGCCTGGTCGTGGCGGCGGCACTGCTGGTCGACTATGTCATGACCGTCGCCGTATCGGTGGCCGCCGGAGTGGACAACATCATTTCCGCCATTCCGGATCTGAATCCGTACCGGGTGGCCGTCAATCTCGCATTCATCGTTTTCCTGACCGCGATGAATCTGCGCGGCGTCCGGGAATCCGGGCGGGCTTTCGCGTTTCCCACCTACGGATTCGTGCTCGGCGTGTTCGCGCTCATCGTGGTGGGGCTGGGCCAGACACTGCTCGGGCACACGCCGGTGGCGGAGAGTGCGCACTATCAGATTCACGCCGAGCAGGTCGGGCTCTCGACCGCGGGCATAGCGTTCCTGCTGCTGCGGGCGTTCTCCTCCGGATGTACCGCGCTGACCGGCGCCGAGGCCATCTCGAACGGGGTGCCCGCGTTCCGGAAGCCCAAGGCGCTCAATGCCGCCCGCACCATGACCGCCATGGGCGTCATCGCCATCGCCATGTTCTCCGGCGTCACGGCGCTGGCCATGATCACCAAGACCCGGGTGGTCGAAAATACCTGCGATCTCATCGGATTCGAGGGCGACTGCCGGACCGACGCGCAGAAGACCGTCATCGCGCAGATCTCGGCCGCGGTGTTCGGCGGGCACAGCATCGCCTTCTACTACTTGATGGTGACCACGGCGCTGATCCTGATCCTGGCCGCCAACACCGCCTACAACGGCTTCCCGCTGCTGAATTCGATCCTGGCGCAGCGGCGCTACATGCCGCGGCAGCTGCACACCCGCGGGGACCGGCTGGCCTTCTCCAACGGCATCATTCTGCTGGCGGTGGTGGCCGGTGGGCTCATCTACGCCTTCGACGGGTCCACCACCCGGCTCATCCAGCTCTACATCATGGGCGTGTTCACGTCGTTCACACTGTGCCAGACGGGCATGGTCAGGCATTGGAACAAGGAGCTGCGCAACGTCGACAGCCGGGCCGAGCGCCTGCGAATCCACCGGGCGCGCTTCATCAATGCCTTCGGCGCCTGCTTCACCGGGGTGGTGCTGGTGGTCGTCATGATCACCAAATTCACCCACGGCGCCTACCTGGTGGTCATCGCCATGCCGGTGCTGGTGGCGATCATGTGGCTGATCCACCGGCACTACTCGTCGGTGCGGGCCGAACTGGAGATCGACCGGGACGATCTGGAGACGCTGCCGGGGCGGGTGCACGCGCTGGTGCTGGTGTCGGGCTGGCACAAGGCGACCCAGCGCGCGGTGCAGTTCGCGCGCGCCACCAGGCCCGACACCCTGACCGCGGTGACCGTGAACGTGGACGACGCCGACACCCGCCACCTCGCCCGGGACTGGGAGATCTACCAGGTCGGGATTCCACTGAAGGTCATCGAATCGCCGTATCGCGAAATCACCCGGCCGGTGCTGGAAGAGATCAAACGCCAGCGGAAGTCACGGCCACGCGACGTGGTGAGCGTGTTCATCCCCGAGTACGTGGTCGGGCGCTGGTGGGAGAACCTGCTGCACAACCAGAGTTCGCTGCGGCTCAAGGCGCGGTTGCTGTTCGAGCCGGGGGTGATGGTGACCAGTGTGCCGTGGCAGCTGCGTTCCTCGCACGCGCGGGCCATGCCACGGGAAGAGCACACGCCCGGTGAGATCCGGCGCGGTATCACCGGATCCGGCGACGCGGCCTGAACGCTAGCGCGCGAGCAGCTGGGAGACCGTGACGAAGCGGTAGCCCTGATCCTGCAGCGCCCGGGCGATGCGGGGAATGGCGGCCAGCGACGGCCCGCCGGTCGCATACATGGTGTGCAGCAGGATGATCGAGCCCGGGCGCACCGTCGACAGGGTCTCCGCCACGATCTGATCGGTGGTCGGCGCCTTGCCGGAGTCGGGCTCGACGTCCCAGGTGACCGTGGTGCGATCGTGGCGGGACAGGTACCAGGGCAGGGCGAAGAGCTTCTTGCCGTTGGGCGGCCGGAACGTGATCGGGCCCCGGTAGCCGGTTTTCGCGATCTCGGCGTCGGTGCGCTCCACCTCGTCACGGACGAAGCCGGGGGTCACGAAGACCATGCGCTGGTGGTGGTAGGTGTGATTACCGATCTCGTTGCCGGAGGCGGCGATGGCCCGGCCCTGGTCGGGATGGGCGGCCAATTCGCCGCCGATGAGGTAGAAGGTGGCCGGAATGCCCGCGTCGGCAAGGACTTTCAGGATTTCGGGGGTGCGCTCGCTGGGGCCGTCGTCGAGGGTGAGGGCGACGATCTTGTCGGTGGTGTCGACGCGCGGCACGATGCGGCCGGCTACCTGGTAGGTGCGTGAGTTCATCACGGTGTACAACCCGACGGAGATCAGGGCCAGCAGCACCAGCGTGAGCGCGCCGCCGATGAGCAGCCTGCGTTTCATCCCGTTCCTACGCCTCGTCCTCGCCCCCTGCGCGCTCGAGGCTACCTGCCCAGCGCTCCGACCACCGCCAAACCCGTTCCAGGGCGTCGCCCAATTCCACTCCGGCCGTGGTCAATTCGTAGGACTTGTCGGGCTTCTTGTCCACCACACCGGCTTCCACCAGCCGCTGCAGTCGCACCGACAGCATGCTCGACGAGCAGTTGCCCATGCGCCGGCGCAGTTCCAGGAAGCCGAGCGGGCCGGGCTCGAGTTCCCAGATCACGCGCAGCATCCAGCGCTGGCCGAGCAGGTCCATGGCGGCCAGTAGCGGAGTCGCGGAGGCGTCGGCGCGGCTGTTGGCGGGGGGTGGCTGACTTGCGCTTCTCATTTCGAAGTACCAATCTAGTGCTTCTGGATTAGAAGCAACTCAGTGGATGGAGGTCGCAGATGGCGACAATGGGTACCGGGCGGCGCATCGTCCTGATCACCGGGTCCTCCCGCGGCATCGGCGCGGAAACCGCGCGGGTGCTGGCCGCCCGCGGTGACCACGTGGTGATCAACTACCGGGAGAAGCGCAAACGCGCGGAGACCCTGGCCGCCGAGATCGCCGGCGCGGGCGGCAGCGCGTCGGTGGCGGGGGCGGACATCGCCGACCCGGACAGCGCGCGGTCCCTCATCGACGTGGTGATCGCCGAGTTCGGCCGGCTGGATGTGCTGGTGCTCAACGCCTCCGGCGGATTGGAACGCGACGCCGCCCCCGGCTACGCCATGCAGCTCAACCGCGACGCGCAGACTCGCCTGACCCGGCTCGCGCTGCCGCACCTGCCCGAAGGCGGTCGCATCGTCTTCGTCACCAGCCACCAGGCCCACTTCTCCCCCACTCGCGAGGTCCCGCCCGGCTACGAGCCCATCGCCGCGAGCAAGCGCGCCGGCGAGGACGCCCTGCGGGCCATGACCGGCGAATTCACCAGCCGCGGTATCGATTTCACCGTGGTGTCGGGAGACATGATCGACGGCACCATCATCGTGCGCCTGCTCGAACGCCGGGACCCCGATGCTGTCACCGCGCGGCGGGACCAGGGCGACCTGCCGACCGTCGAGGACTTCGCCACCGCCGTCGCCGACGCCACCACCCTCGACACCCCACCCGGCCACACGGTGTACGTCGGCGGCCAGGACTACCTCCCCGCGGCGGTCACCGCACCGGCCACCGCGCAAGGCTGATTCTTCGTCCGCGCCTCGACGTGGCGATCCGCCCGCGCCCGAGGCGGCACAGCAGGCCGGATGTTCGGAGGGACGAGGTGGCGGGCGCTGGAGCATGGCAGGCGGCAGGCGGCAGGCGAGGGTCGGGTCCGACTGGGCGAATGGTGGCGTGTCGCGGCGAGACTCGCCGGTTGGGGTGCGAAGTCGGCTCGTGCGGCGCAATTCGCTGGCCGGGCCGGGGCGGCGGTGACAGCATCGACGCATGCCGCATTGGGTCGAAGTACTTCCTGCCTTCACGCTCGCCTGTTTGATTCTGGCTGCGCTGCCGGGTCCGGCGACCGCGCTGTTCCTGCAGCGGTCGGTGCGGGACGGCCGGGCCGCCGGGCTGGCGGCGGTGGCGGGCAATGAGATCGGCATCTTCGGCTGGACACTGGCGGGCGGCGCGGGGTTGTCGGCGCTGCTGGTGGCCAACCGAGTGCTCAATGTGGGCATCCATCTGCTCGGGGCGGTCGTGCTGGTGTGGCTCGGCATCCAGGCCTGGCGCGGATCGCGGGGCGACGACGCCTTCGGCGCCGCGCTGACCTCGGCCCTGCCCGGCGGCCGCACCCCGGCCTCCGCCTTCCGGGCATCGCTGATCTCCATTGCCGCCAACCCGAAGGCCGCGGTCTTCGGCCTGACGATCCTCCCCCAATTCCTTCCCGCGAGCGGCCCGGTCCTCCCCACGGTCCTGATCCTGGCCGTCATCCAGCTGGCCATCGACACCACCTGGTGCATCGGCGTCGTCCTCGCCGCCGACCGAGCCGGAACCTGGCTGCGCCGCACCGGAATCCGCCGCCGCATCGAACGCACCCTCGCCGCCATCCTCGTCGGCCTGGGCTTGAGCCTCGCCGCCGACGCCCGCTGAACACGGACTCCGCATCCTTCCGAGGCAGGCGCTTCGGGCACGACCTCGTGGCGCCACGAAGAGCCCGACGCAGCAGGCGGTGGAATCAATCCGGCGGCACCGATACGAATCCCGCCGCATCGAACGCATCCCGGCTGCCGTGCTCGCCGATCCTTTTCGGGTCGTCATCGAGTGCTCGCCGAGCGGAGCGCTGCACTCCCTGTTCGGTGTTCGAGGGCGTGTCGAAACGAGTGGTCGGAAATGGGGTGCGCGGTATTCGATAAGGCTTGCGCGCACAAGTGCGGTATCCGGTGGAAGTCAGGGGGGCACGACGCTGTGGTGCTCGGCGTGGCAGAGGGTGGCGGGCAGGACGACCATGGGGGTATCGGCGGGCGCGGATCGGGCGCTGAGCGGAGGTGGTGTGGTCATGGTGAACGACGTGGAGAAGCGGTGGAACGATCCATCGATGTTGCGGCATGCGACCACCTATGTGCTGGCCGTGCTCGGCGGGACGGCGGTTGTCGCGGTCGTCGCGCTGGTTTGGGCGGCGGCGCGGCCTGCGTGCCTGAACGCCGGGTCGAGCCTGTGCGATGGCACCTCGCGGGTGGTGGTGGGGCTGGGGCCGGGTGGGGTTTTGCTGTTCGGGGGGATCGGGGCGCTCGTGATCGCGTTCCGGGCGTGGCGGGCGGCGCGGGCGTGGCCGATCTGGCAGGGGGCGGCGTGGTTTCTGTTCACGATCATGGTCGTGTACCTGAGTATTGCGGGGACGCAAGGTTAGGTGATCAGATCGGGCAGCGGGTGGCTTCGGCGGAGGTGTCGTGGTGGTCGAAGGGCGTGCCGCGGATGCCGACGCGGGCGGCGAGGTAGCGGGCCACCCGGGTGTTGCGGTCCCACATGGGGTCGATATGGCGGGCGCGGCGGACCATGCGGGCGCGGGCGCCGGGGAGGTGGTCGTCGAGGGCACGCAGGCGGACGCCGGTGGTGGCGGCCAGGCCCGCCAGCTGTGCGAACGGGCGCAGGGGTACCGATTCCAGAGGTGTGTCCGCCAGTAGGGTGCCGACCAGGGGTTCGCTGCTGTAGTAGGCGAGCGCACCCAGAAGCGGTGCGGTAGCGACTATTTGGAGGCGACCGGTCGGTGTGGCCGTAGTGAAGCGGCGGGTGGCCGCACCTGCCATGGTGGCCGTCCACTGCGGGGCCACCCCGGCGGTCGCGACCATGTAGTCGGCCTGTTCCAGGCCTTCGGCGGCGCTGCGGGGAATGAGTTCGCCGGGGACGCCGAAGACGTGTGCGATGTAGGCCCAGTAGTGCATGACCGCATCGAGTTGGCGGGTGGTGCAGCGGCGGCCGTGCACATGGTCGAAGCACATGGGTGACAGGCCGAAGGTGACGGCCGCGCCCATGGTGGTGGCGCTCGAGATGGGATTGCCGTGCTCGGCGAAATGCGCAGCGCCCCAGGTTCGCCGGAGCATCGCACGGACCTGGGCGTGCATGAGCCGGACCCGGACGGTGTCGTGGAAGATCGGGTTGCGGCGTTCCAGCGCGCGCGGTGCGGTGACGCTGCGGAACCAGACCGAGGATTCGAGATTGCGGCGGTAGGGATCCCGGACGAAACGACCCGTCTGCCCGACCGCGGAGGCGACCTCCGCACCCACGAAGGTGCCCATGAAATCCTGCACACCCATCGCCATCTTCCCGGCGAGCGACACATTGATCCAGAGCCGGCGGCCGTACTCCCACAGGTCGGGGTCGTACCAGTCCGGTGGATTGTCCAGCAGCGCGAACAGATTCACGAGTTCCGGCAGTGGATCCTCGACGCTGTCGATGCCGTGGGCGAGCGCCTGGTTCAGCATGCGGCGACCGCCCGCGGAGCCGAGCCGCCGGAAGGCCGCCACCAGCGCGTCCATCGGTTCGTCGCCTTGCCACAGATGGTCGGCCATCATCCGGGCACGCGGAGTGTCGGCGGGCTCGGGGCGCACGTCGATCCACGGACCCAGCATGGCCTTTCGCGGTTCGAACCACAGCTCCGAGAGCACGGCGCGCGGCGGTGGCGGGCGGAGCGGCAGGCCCGGGCGGTAGTAGTAGTCGCAGGGATGCGACGGTGTCGCTTCGAGATCCTCGGTCATGGCGTCAAAACCCTGTCAGCTGGCGGAATCTGGTGATCGAGTCGGCGCCGCGGTCGGCGTGGACCGGGCAGTAGTGCTTGGGGTCTGCGCGGTGTCCCGCAGCGGGCCACAGCATTTCGGGTGCTTCGGGCGGCGGCAGCCACGCGGGACGTTTCCCGGCCACGCGGCGGCGAGCGGCGTGGATGCGGGGGAAGAAGTATTTGACCGAGTCGGGGGTCGCCCGGTTCATCGCCGACAGTGTCCGGCACAGCCGGTCGAAGCGGCGCTGGTCGCGGGCGGTCCAGGTGAACCCCATGGTGCGGCGGATCTCCGGATCGCACAGGCCGATGGTGACGAACCGGTAGAACTGTCCGCCGGCGGGGCGGATCAGGTATTCCCACAGCGGTTTCGGCAGCCGCCGCACCAGTGGGAACGGCGGCACCGGCACGGTGTCCACGAGATGGAAGACATCCCGGGCCGCCTTGGTCGGTTCCAGGGTGTCGCGGCACATGTCGCGCCAATAACGTTGGAACGCGGGCCAGCTCGGCGGCACCACCCGCATGCTCATGCCGTACAGCTCGTACCAGCGGTAGTGCTCGCGCCAGAGTCGTTCGCGCTCGCCCTCGCTCAGCCCGCCCATGAACAGGTCTGCGGCACGCAGGTTCTGGACGAAGAACACCGCGTGCGCCCAGTAGAAGGTGCCGGGATCCAGGGCGTGATATCGGCGCCCGCGCGCGTCGACGCCCTTGATGTCGCGGTGGTACCCGACGATCTCGCGGGCCGTGTCGCGGGCCTGGTCGCCGTCGAACACCACCCCGTAGATCGGGTACAGCGAGCGCAGGATCCGCTGATAGAACTCGTCGTGGATCTCGGAGTGGAATTCCACGCCGGCCCCGAGCCCGGGATGCATGTTCTGCACCATGCCGACGAACAGGGCGCTGGGCAGGAAGTACAGCGACCCGAAGGTCTTCCAGGTCAGCGTTTCCGGCCCGAGCGGCAACGGATCTCGTCGTAGAGGATGCGCCGGTTCCTTGCCCTGGTCCGACACCGCACTGTGTGACACCATGTTTCCACGCTGACACGACTATTCACTCGCATTCAATTCGCATTCCGAATCTCGCCCCGAACGCCATGCCATCGAAGCGCCGCACCCCGAAATCGCCCGTGCCACCGCCGCGCCGCACCCCGCAGCAGGAACGCTCACGCGCCATGGTGGCCCGCATTGTCGACGCCGGGCAGCAGGTGCTGATCACCCACGGCTACGACGGCGCCTCCACCAATCGGATTGCCGCGGGGGCGAGCATCAGCCCGGGCTCGCTGTATCAGTACTTCCCGAACAAGGACGCGGTGGTGGCGGCGGTGATCGAGCGCTACACCCGCGACGTGGCCGAGCGGGTCCGGGCGCGGGTGCTGTCGAATATCGGCAGACCGCCGGAAGTGTCGGTGCCGGAGACCATTTCGTATCTGATGGATGCCCTGGGCAACGATCGCGAGCTGCTGCGCGCAGTCGTCGAGCAGACGCCACGGCTGGGTGCGGACGGGCCGGTGGTGGCGTTCGAGCAGCAGATCGGTGAGCTGGCCCGGGTGGCGCTGTCCCTGCGGCCGTATCCGATTGCGGCCGAGGTGGACGCCGATGCCGCGGCCTGGATGCTGGTGCGCACGGTCGAGCATCTGACCATCCGCTACCTGCTCGATGCTCCGCCCATTCCCCGTGAGCGGTTTCTGGCCGACATCACGCGGCTGATCCTGAACTTCTTCCGGGAGCCGCCGGCGCGAGCAGAACGCGAGTAATCAAACCGCGTGGTCGACAGGGCGGGCGGCAGGCAGGGCCAGCAGCAGATCCACGGCCTGCGCCGCGCTCTGGGCGGCACTCTCCATCGTTGCCGACCAGTCGGTTCGGGTCCAATCCCCCGCCAGCACCAGCGTCGGCACCGAGGTGCGCTGCCCCGGCCGCAGCCCATCGGTCCCGACCACCTGCGAGAACGTGGCCCGCGGCATCGGAACCACCTGTGCGTGCACCACTTTCGCGTCCGCGGCGCCGGGATAGTAGCGCCGCAGCAGCGCCATCTGCTCGTCCACCACCGCGTGGTGCGGCTTGTGGATCTGATCGTAGGCACCGCTGGTGGTCAGGCAGTACAGCCAGCCGTCGAGGGTGCCGCGCCCGTGCATGCGCTGCCGGTCGAACACCTCGTCGACGACCCCCGCCCCGCCGATGAGCGCCTCCATGGCGGCCTGGGTGCCGAGTGGGCGGTCCAGGTACAGGTTGGTGCTGACGATCGGGGTGTAGCCGAGTTTGTCGGCGGCCGAATAGATCCGGTCGTGCTCGGGTAGCTCGTCGAGCAGGCCGCCGATGTAGGAGTTGGGCACCGCGCACACCACGGCGTCGGCGGGCTGGACCTCGCCGCCGGCCAGCACCACACCGGTCACCGCGCCGTCCTCGATGCGAATGCGCCGGGCCACCGCCCGGTGTCGCACCTGTACCCCGTGCCGGTCGAACACCCGCTGCGCGCCGGAGACGAGCAGGGTGTCGAGGTCGGTGGTGGGGTAGCCGATGCTGACGGGCCGCAAATGCCTGACGCCCAGCCGGATTCCGGTGGCCAGCACGTCGGCGAACACCTTGGCCGACTCCTGCCGCACCGGTTCGGCGGCGATGCCCAGCGCCAGCCAATCCCACAGTGCCTCCCGCGCGATGGCGGGCATACCGAGCCGCCGGAACCACTGGTCGGTGGTGAGGTCGGCCAGATCGCCGGGCTGACGCAGGCACTGCCACCCCATCCGCAGGGTGGCCGTGGCCGCGCGCAGCCGGTCGCCGGTGCTCGCGTCAGGATGCGCGCCGAACAGGGCCCGCAGTGCGGGAAAACCGGTGGTGCCCATGATCGCGGTGCGCCCGCCGGGCCAGCGCAGAATGCCCTGCTGCGGGAAGGTCACGTACTGGCGGGTGCCGACGCTGGTCAGGTATCGGAACAGATGGCGGTAGCCGCTGGCGATCACGTGCTGGCCGTTGTCGGGGATGTCGCGCAGCGGCGCGACCTCCAGCGCGTGGGTGCGGCCGCCGAGGCGTCCGCGCCGTTCCAGGAGGGTGACCTGTTTCCCGGCTTCGGCCAGCCACACCGCCGACGCCAATCCTGCCAGTCCCCCGCCGATGACCACGTAACGCCGCGGATCGTTCATATTCGCCCCTCGAACCATAGCCTGCACCAAGAAAGCTACGCCCGCCGTGCCCGGGGCATGCGCGAATTCGGTTACCTCACACAGGGAATGCCGCCGGTATCCATCTGCGACAGGTCGGTGGCCTCGGGCGCGTTGGCGCCGGGGGCGGTGGCCGAGACCGGAACGGGCGGGGTGGTGGACGTGGCCGGGGTCCTGGTACGGGTGGCCGAGGTGGTCGGATCGGTCTGGTCGACCGGCACATTCGCGAGGGGTCCGCTGCGGGCGTCGCTGCCGAGGGTGAGCTGGACGGCCTGGGCTTCCACGGCCGCCGAACCGGTGGCGGTGAGTCCGAGTTGGGCCGCGAGGGCGGTGGCGGCGGATTCGGCGCCCGCGCCGTAGGTGAGCGTGGTGGTGTCGCGGGCCGCGCCGGTGGTCGCGGCGCCCTGCGTGAAACCCCGTGTGGCCAGGGCCTGTTCGACCTTGGCGGCGAGGCCGTTCTCACCGGAGCTGTTGACGACGTTCAGCACGATGCCGGTGGCATCCGGGATGGCGGTGGTGGCGGGCGCCGGCGTGGTGGTCGTGGTGGTGCCGGAATCGCCCGGGGACAGCAGGTTTCGCACGATGCCCTTGATCTCGTCCGAATCCACGATATTGATCGACTCCCCCGCGTCGTCGGTGCCGAAGTCCTTGACCGGCAGCGTGTACAGCGACAGCCCGTCGTCGAGCAGCGCGGAGGCGCGCTGCGCGAACGACAGTGGGTCCAGGCCGCTGTCGATGGCGGTGTTCTGCTTGGCGATATCCAGCAGCGCGCGCAGCTTGCCGGGACTGCTGAGGGTGCCGCCGTCCTGCAGCTGCCGCGCCAGGGACACGATGAAGGCCTGCTGGCGGCGGGTGCGGTCCAGGTCGGTGAACAGCGGTTGATCCGGGTCGCGACGCTGGCGCACGAAGGCCATGGCCTGCGCCGCGTCGATCTGCTGCTTGCCCTTCTTGAAGTTGGCGCCCGAGTAGCCGTCGGAGGTGTCTTCGTTGAGGCAGACGGTGATCGGCTGTTCGGCCTCGGCGATCTGGAAGAAGGCGGCCAGGGTGATCTCGACGAAATGGTCGACGGGCACATTGCCGAGGAACTTGCCGACCGTGTTGCTCTCGGCGAGGCGGCCCGCGTCGCGGGACTTCTGATCGAGTTCCAGTGGATCCTTGACCCCGGCGGCGGTGAGCTTGTCCTTGGCCCGCGCGTAGGCGAATCCGTACGCCTGCTTGATCTTTCCCTTACACGGGGAGGTGGCGCAGGACGCGGGATCGAGGGTGACGTAGTCGTCGCGGGGAATGGAGATGGCGGTGGACTTGGAGCCGTCGCCCGGAATGTGCACCAGGATCAGCACATTCGCATTGAAGCCGCCCTCGCTGTCGTCCCCCGCGTGCAGCGCGTCGTACATGTCCTGGGGCAGTGGATTGCCGTGCTCGTCGAGGCGGCTGTCCAGGCCCATCACGAGGATGTTCTGGGTCTTGCCGCTGGATTTGGGGCCGCCCGGAGTGACACCGGCGATGGTCAGCCCGCTCAATTCCTGATGGTATCTGCGCCAGGCCGCGCCGGTGGCGGTCAGCACCGCGACCGCCAGCAGGGCCATTGCCACCCGCCCGGCCGCCAGCGCCCGGCGTGTTCGCTCGGGGCGTTCACGAGGGCGGCGGGCGGCGGGCGGGCGGGGTCTGGACCGGCCGGGTCTCGTCGACCTGCTGGGTCTCGTCGGGCGTAGCGGCACCGTGGCGGGGTCGTACGCCGCCGATTGCCTCCCCCGACGATCTCGAGCATGCGTCATGCCCATCGAGACTAGCTGCTAAACAGCGCTCGCCGAATGCTTGCGGGAAAGCAGGGGGTAGCCGGCGCAGACCAGGACGCCCCAGACCAGGCCGACCACGAGAGCGCTGCGGCCGTCCTCGGTGAAGAACAGCAGGACGACGACCAGGGCCAGGAAGGCCAGGGCGAGCACCGTGGTGACGGGTGCGCCCGGCAGGCGGTAGTCGCTGCCCGGCAGCGCACCCTGCTTCACGCGGCGGCGGTAGAGCAGGTGGCAGACCAGGATCACGCCCCACACGAAGATGATGCCCATGGTGGACACCGACGTGATGTAGCCGAAGGCCTTGTCGGGCGAGAAATAGTTCACCGCCACGCCGATCACCATGACCGCCGCCGAGACCGCGATACCGGCCGCGGGCACCGACCGGCCGCTCAGCGAGCCCAGGGCGGCCGGGGCCTCCGCGCGCTGCGACAGGCTGCGCAGCATGCGGCCGGTCGAGTAGATGCCGGAGTTGCAGGACGACAGCGCCGCGGTCAGCAGCACGAAATTGATGATGCCGGCCGCGCCCGGGATACCGATCTGCTCGAAGACCTCCACGAACGGGCTGCGGCCCGCGTGGAAGGTGCGCCAGCTCGACACCGACATGATGACCACGAGCGCGCCGACGTAGAACAGGCCGATGCGCAGCGGCAGGCTGTTGATCGCCTTGCGCAGCGTGCGCTTGGGGTCACGCGCCTCACCCGCGGTGACACCCACCAGTTCGACACCGACGTAGGCGAATACCACGATCTGCAGGGCCAGCAGCGCCTGCCCGAAGCCGTTGGGGAACACGCCGCCGTCGTTCCAGAGGTTGGTGACGGTCGGGTTGGTGGCGTGGCCGAAGTGGAAGATCAGCACGCCGACGCCGATCACGATCATGGCCACGATGGCGGTCACCTTGATGGCGGAGAACCAGAATTCGCCCTCGCCGAACAGCCGCACCGACACCAGGTTGGCGATGAACATGATGCCCAGCACCACCAGCGCGGTCACCCACTGCGGGATGTCGAACCAGTACTGCACGTACTTGCCGGCCACGGTGATCTCGGCCATGCAGGTGGCCACCCAGACCGCCCAGTAGGTCCAGCCAGTGGCGAAACCCGCGAAGCGGCCCAGGAACTCGTTGGCGTATTCGGCGAAGCTGCCGGTGACGGGCCGGTAGGTGAGCAGTTCGCCCAGGGCCCGCATGATGACGAAGATGGCCAGGCCGGCGGCCAGATAGCAGAGGATGAGCGCCGGGCCGGCCTTCTGGATCGCGCCGCCCGCGCCGTAGAACAGGCCGGTGCCGATCGCGCCGCCGATGGCGATCATCTGAATGGTGCGCGGCGACAGGCCGCGGGAATACCCCTCGTCGTCCGTGCGTGCGGTACCGATGTCCGGTAGCTGCCTTTCCGAGGCTGTCAAATGCGGTTCCTCTCGCGTGCGTGCGGCCGGAACCCGCCGTTCGTGATCGGGAGCCACCGGCCGCGCCGAGTCTGCCGGCGGTTTGCCGGGCTCGGTCCAACGGCGTGTCACGCTACCGGAGTGGTATCCGAGGTCACAGTCGCCGCCGCACGTGGCGTGCGGTCAGCTGCCCTCGTCGATCAGCTCGAGGCCGGTGACGACCTCGGCCTCGATGCGGATGACATGGTCCATCGGCAGGTTGATCCAGGGGTCGAGCAGCGTCTCGTAACGCTGCACCTGCTCGGGATCCATCACCACCCGTGCGACCCCGGTGACGATCACGCTCCAGCCCTGCCGGGTGTGCTCGTCGAACGAGTCGGCCTCGTACGCCACCACCTGGCCGTCACCCCGCAGCAGGCTGGCGCCCAGCTGTGCCCGCACCACCACCACATCCTCTTCGACGATGTGATTGACCGGCCGGATGATCGGAAGTCCACGGCGCGAGTACACAATTCGCCCGAATTGCGCGCCGGCCAGCCGTTTCAGTGACTCGGCGGCCGAGAGCTCGCGTAGCTTTCGTGCCCCAACGCCACCCATTCCGTCAATTGTGGTCGATCGCTTGCGATTACGCCAATTGCCTTGCCGCATCTCATGGTTCGCTCCCAGCATCGCCGCTGACCCGGCACCGTGCCAGCGAACCGGCGGCACCGTGCCGGCGCGGCGGCGGAAGCGCCCTCGCCGGTGCACACGCCGATGCGGACTCGCTGCTCGCAGAGCGGCGGCACGGACACCGGTTCTTGGTTTGATGGATCGGAGTCTCGGATCACCGGTCGCAAGTCGAGCTGAGGGAGGTATTCATGACCTCGCCCGTGCGGCAGTCGCCCATCGGCCCATCGCGCGTTCCGTGAAATCCCGGCCATCGGCGGCTCTGCGAGCATCCGCGGCGCGCGCCGGGGTCGCTATCCGCTGGTTACGCGCCACACCTGTCGGCCGGACAGCATGGCGCGTGGCCGGAACCCTCGTCGAGATCGAGCTCGTCGATCGAGCACTGGCGTTGGCAGCGCAGATCTTCACCTCGGTGCTTCCGGTGATCATCGCCGCGTCGGCGTTCAGCGGCTGGCAACCGACCACCGACACCATTCGCGATCAGTTCGGCTTCGACCCCGCCGTCTTGCACGCCGGGGATGCGGCCACGTCATCGGATCGGTCACTGACCGCGTTCGGTGTGGTCGGGCTGCTGATGATCATCCTCAGTGGCACCTCGTTCGCTCGGGCCCTCGGCCGTGTCTACGGGGCGGTGTGGCGGGTGCCGTC
The DNA here is from genome assembly GCF_053601595.1 of Nocardia sp. NPDC004711. NCBI lineage: Bacteria > Bacillati > Actinomycetota > Actinomycetes > Mycobacteriales > Nocardiaceae > Nocardia > Nocardia sp. NPDC004711. Next base: position 71,402 of record NZ_JBSGCB010000004.1, read on the forward strand.
GATGGGGCCGCGGGATGCCTGGCGGTGGTTGACCGCGCTGCTCGCGGTGGCGTTGTCGACCGCGCTCGTCGAGCAGACCCGTGATCTGACCCAGATTCGGGTGGCGGGGCAGCCGCTCGCGCTGCTCGGTGAGGTCGCGGTGTGGACCCTGGTGTGGGCGTTCGCGCCGTTCCTGCTCACCAAGGGCGCGCTGACCGGGCGGGTGCTCTGGACGACCGGCGTGCTGACCGCGGTCGGGCTGACCGCGGTGCACGTGGTCGCTCGTATCGTGCTGCCACGCATAACGGCGCAAGCCCAGCGGCACTTCGGGCCGTGGGGGCTCGCTTTCACCTCTGTCAGTTGGCTTTTCGTGATGTCGGTGGTGATCGTGGGTGCGGCAGCGATCGTCAAGGCCGTCGCATCGGACGACACAGCCGTCGGGCATTATCTGCGGCACCGGGCCCCGGCGACCGGCGCGTGAGCTCAGCGGTGGGCTCGGTCGCGTCGAACGGGCCTCGGTCCGGCCACCAGTTCCACGGCGAGCAGAGCGGCGATGGTGACGAGCACTGTCCCGATGACGACCAGCCCCGTCGGATACCGCCAGAAGACGAGGGCGATCACCGCGACGGCGATGATGCCGCCCAGGAGCGGGCGGCGAAACCGGCCCACGGCGGATTCGATCGCCTGTGGATCGCGGCCGTCTCGCCGTGACCGCACCGCGGCGAGGGCCCGGTTGTAGCCTTCTCGCACCGCGACCGCGGATCTCGAGGGCCCGCTGAGGAAGCCGGCGAGCGCGATCACCACGGCGGCCGTGAACACCGCGCGCACAGTGGTCCGCAATGGCACGAGAAAGGCATCGATCACCGTCGCGGCCGCTGGCGGGGTCATCACCTCGGCGGGCACCGCGTCCAGGTACGCCGATCGTGCGATGCCGATGGCTACCGCCAGTGCCGCCATGGCCAGCGCCAGCGCCACCCCCACCCAGGAAAACGCTTGCCGGCGTGCGCCTTTCGGCGCGACCCAGACGGCGCAGGCCGCCAGGAGCACGGTGAGCCACGGCGCCACCCGGTCGGCCCGGTCCAGGAACGACACCCACCACTGCGCCTTGACCAGTTCCGGCGAACGGAACAGCACCAAGGACCGATCGATGGCCGGCACCTGCTCGACGAAGGTGAAGCCTTCTTCGGTCAGCACGGTCCGCACCCTGTCGATGATCGGCCCGAGCGACACGCTCACGGTGCCGTCCTCGCTCATGCCGACTGCCGCATGGGCATGGCCGGTGAGAACAGCGGCAATGCCCGTGTGCGCCTGCCGGTTCGCCTGAATCCACAGGGCTTCGAACTCATCCGACGCGAGGACGGACGTCGCCGTGTCCCGCACGAAGTCTCGCGCCTGCTTGCCGACCAGCGGGGCGACCCCGACAAACGCGGCGGGCACCCGAGGGTTGTTCTCGGTGATCGCCGCCAGCGCCTGGGCTGTGATGGCCTCGACGTCGACACGATCCATGATCGCGTCGGTGATCCGGTCGGCCAGCTCGCTCTGCAGCGCCGGATCGGCCCCCAGCGGCGTGACGATCCGGACGTAACGGTCGGTGTCGAGCACTTCGCCGTGGGCGAATCGCGCGAGTACCGAGCCGATGGCCAGGACGGCGACGAGGGCCAGCAGCACGACCGTGGCCGTCCAGCGCAGTGCGCCGCGGTGTTCGCGCCCGGTCCGGGCACCGGCCGGGTCGCCGGCACTGGGAGCATCGCGATGCGCCGCGAGTTCCCGCAACCGCGTGAGTTCCTCGCGCTCGCTCTCGCCCAGTGGGCGATCGGATTCAGCGGCCTCCATGAGAATTTCCGCCTCGGTCCTGCGCTGGTCGATCCCGCACTCGATGGCATCGGCGATGTGGTGCCCTCCCGCGATGGTAGCGATCGCCCCGGCATCACGTCAGCGCATGCGGTCGATCAGATATGCGATCCATCCCATGGTTCACGGAATTGAGACGACTCGCATTCCCCGCATCTAGGATGCGAATTCTCCGAGTTCGGGAAGTGACATGCGTACCCAGTCGCACGGGGCGATCACAGGTGCGGAAGCAGCGCTCGCCCGACCCACCTCCGCGACGAATACCTCATACCCAATTCCGCATGGGGTGGCAGGCCGGGGTAGCGAGTTGCTCTGCGGCCCAAGCCATCAGGTCTCCTGTCAAGCGATGTCCGAGACGACGGTCGTCTCCCTGTTTCAGGAAGGTATTCAGTGTCAACATGACGCTGAACTGCCATGTGAGCGCTGTCAACACCATTGACGGCAGGCAACGTCGCCGCTAATGTTAGCGGTGAATACATTCGGTGGCGGCATTCGTCGCTTCGGCGGTGCGTGTCGAGTTGATCGATGCTCTACCGATCTCGTCCCACCGCGGCCGCCGGTGCCCTGTCCGTCTGCAGAACAACGCATCAGGAGGAAAGAGCGTGACGAAGGTGCTGTTCGTTATCACTGCCGCTGACCGGTGGACATTGAACGACGGAACGCCACATCCGTCGGGGTACTGGGCAGAGGAGGTGGCAGTTCCGCACCGGACCTTCAGCGAGGCCGGATGGGACATCACCGTCGCGACGCCGGGCGGCAAGGCTCCGACGCTCGATCGGCTCAGCATCGGAATCGCCGGCGGGATGCCATGGAAGCGCCGTGAGGTGGAGCGCTACCTCGACAGCATCGCGGATGTCCTGGCCACGCCGGAACCCCTCGATGCCGTCGATGCGGACAACTTCGACCTGGTGTTCTACCCGGGCGGGCACGGCCCGATGGAGGATCTCGCCTACGACAAGACCTCGGGTGCGCTGCTGAGTCATCGGCTGACATCCGGCCGCCCGCTCGCGCTGCTGTGCCATGCCCCCGCGGCCATCCTGGCCGCGACCGCGCCGGACGGAACATCGCCCTTCGCCGGCCGCCGGATGACCGGGTTGTCCAACCGGGAGGAGTTGCTCAACCGGTTCGCCCGGAAGGCCCCGTGGCTGCTCGAAGACAAACTGAAGGAACTGGGCGCCGACTACGCCAAGGCGAGGCTGCCGCTGCGGCCGTACGTCGTGGTCGACGGGAATCTGTACACGGGCCAGAATCCGCAGTCTTCGGCCGATCTGGCACAGCGACTCGTCGCCGACATCGGTGCGACGCAGTCCTCGAGATGAGCTCATGACGGGCCGATACCCGTTGCCCCCGAAGTGATTTCGGCCGTGGCATGCCGTTGAGCGTGGCGCGTCCGAGAGTCGTCCCGTCATGGAACACGGGGCGCCGATCGGCCGCGCCGAGATCGGCCGGAATTCCCAGACCCCAGTGTTGACACTGCTAACATTCGCGGTTAACGTCGGTCCGCCACATACCAAGCGAGCGAGAGAAGTACACCGATGTCACCGACTCAACTCAGCACCGTCGAGGTCGATCTGGGTGGCCACCTGGTCACCGTGCCCGGAGGCGGTCTGTACGACCGGTTCCGGATGGACACCGATCTGGACGAGGTGGCGCGGGATCCCCGGGTGAGCAGTGTGGATTTCTTCCGGCAGCTACCCAAGGTCAAGGTCGACTCGCGGATCGGTGAAACCTTCACCCCGAACTTCTACTACCGCATGTCGAGTGCGCGGCTGACCATGCTGGCCCCGTCGCGCGCGATCCGTTCCCGCCTGCCGGAGGAGCTGGCGCCGCTGGAGATCGCGCCCGGAATCGGCCTGGTCTCGGTCATGTTCTTCCGATACGACGTGTGCGACATCGACTTCTACACCGAAGCCGCCGTCGGGGTCGCCGTCCGGCCGGCCCGGCACGGCCGGCTCGGATTCGTCGACCTCCTCGCCGGACTCGACAACGATCACCTCGATTCCTATGTGCTGTCGCTGCCGGTGAACACCCATATCGCCCAGGTCCGCGGGCACGACGGCTACGGATTTCCCAAGTGGGTCACCGACATCGACGTCGACATCGACGCCACCCGCACCACGGCACGCGTCGCCGACGACAGCGGCAACACCGACCTGTCGCTCTCGGTCGCCACGCCCGCCCAGACCGAATACCGCAGCGGAGATCGTGTTTCGACGCTCACCTCGTACACCTCGATCGCCGGCGCGTGGCATTCGACGCTGAGCCAGACCAATGTGCTGTCGGCCGGCAGCGTGAGCCTGCCCCGCAATGTCGATCTGACCTTGGGCCGCGGCCGCCTGTCCGAGGACCTGCGATCGCTCGCACCGATCAAGACCGTTCGACTCGATGTGATCACCGAAGGGCAACTCGCCCTGCACATGCCGGTCCCGACCTCGGTCCCGGCCCGGCGCTGACTGTCCCGGAACGCGGTACATCCGGAATCCGAGAACACCAGACCAGAAGGAGAGTGCGATGACGGAAATCAAGCCGGTGCTCGAAGCCGAGGCGGTCGAGTTCGCGAAGGCCACCGACACCCCGCTGTTTCTGTTCCAGCTACCGCCGGCCGAAGGCCGCGACTACAGCACCGATGTCGGGTGCCTGACCAACCGGTCCCAGCTCGACACGGTCACCGCCCATGTCGAGGATGCGATCGCCAAGGGCGCGACCGTGCGCGCCGGTGGCCGGGCACGCCCCGATCTCGGGCCGCTCTTCTACGAACCGACCATCCTGACCGGTGTCACCCCGGACATGACGCTCTACGACCACGAGACCTTCGGCCCGTTCGTGTCGATCTACCCCTACCGGGACGTGGACGAGGCGATCGCGCTGGCCAATGCCAGCGCCTACGGTCTCAATGCCAGTGTCTGGAGTGGTGACGGCGCGAAGGGCCGGGCGGTCGCGGCCCGCATCCACACCGGCACCGTCAATGTCAACGACGCCTACGCAGCCGCCTGGGGTAGCGTCGACGCGCCGATGGGCGGCATGGGCGATTCCGGACTCGGGCGCCGCCACGGCGCCGACGGCCTGCTGAAATACACGGAGCCGCAAACGGTTGCCCACCAGCGCCTCCTCGGCTTCACAGCGCCGTCCGGTGTCTCGGAGCGGGCCTGGGCAGCGATGCTGACGGTCCTGCTGAAGGTGCTGAAAAGGGTTGGAGCCCACTGAATCCCCCGCAAGAGCGCTGGCCGAGGCGTCGATCGACATCTCGGCCAGCACTTTTCGGCCCCGAAGACCCGCCAAAGCGTTCGGCCTGGAGATCGTCCACTGGCGGGGCGGGCCCGCGCGGTGATGGACAGGCCACGGCTGGTGCGCACCCGGATCGTGATCCACGGCTCGAATGTTGACGGCGCTAATTTCGAGAGTAATGTAAGCAGTGTACACATTACGGTGACCGAAAGGGGATGACATGTTCGCGGTGACACTCGACGGCTACGGCGGTCCGGAGGTCATGAAGTGGTCGCAGGTGGACGACCTACCGGCCCCCGGCCCGGGGGAAGTGACAGTGGACGTGGTGGCCGCGGGAGTGAACCACGCCGACATTATGCAGCGCTACGGCCTCTACCCGCCGCCGCCGGGGGCCAGCGACATTCTCGGCCTGGAGGTGTCCGGCATCGTCGCCGAGGTCGGCACCGACGTGCAGGACTGGAAGCCGGGCGACGCGGTCTGCGCGCTGCTGTCCGGCGGCGGCTATGCCGAACGGGTCAACGTCCCCGCCACGCAGCTGCTGCCCGTGCCCGACGGAGTGAGCCTCACCGCGGCCGCCGCGCTCCCCGAGGCGGCCGCCACCGTGTGGTCGAATGTGGTGATGACCGCCGGTCTTCGCGCCGGCCAGACGCTGCTCGTCCACGGCGGCGGCAGCGGCATCGGCACGCACGCGATCCAGGTGGGCCGGGCGCTGGGCGCCCGCGTCGCGGTGACCGCCGGTTCGCAGTTCAAGCTGGATCGCTGCCGGGAACTCGGCGCGAACACCCTGATCAACTACCGCGATCAGGATTTCGTCACCGTCGTGACCGAGGAGTACGGCGGCGCCGACGTGATCCTCGACATCATGGGCGCCGGGTACCTGCAACGCAATGTGGACGCCCTGGCCACCGACGGCGACCTCACGATCATCGGCCTCCAGGATGGGGCGGTCGCCGAGCTGAATCTCGGTGTGATGCTGAGCAAACGGGCCTCGGTTCACGTGACGAACCTGCGTCGCCGTCCCGAATACGGCCTCGGATCCAAGGCCGAGATCATTTCCGACGTGCGCCGACGGCTGTGGCCGCTGATTTCCGCGGGCACCATCGCGCCGGTCGTGTCCGCCGTGGTGCCCATCCACGATGCCTCCGAAGCGCACCCGCTACTGGATTCCGCCGATACCGTGGGCAAGGTGTTGCTGCAGGTGCGCAAGCCCTGAGGCGCCCCTCCCCCGCCGGCGAGCCCGGTCGCCTCGGCACACCCGCGGCCCGGATCAGGCGCCCGAGGGCTCGCTGGACGTGACCGTCGCGTCGAGCGCCGCGAAAACGGCGCTCCGGACGCGGCTTTCGACGGAATCGGCCTCGAACTTGCCGTGCAGGTACAGGAAGGCCAGGCCGTGGACCAACGCCCACAGCGCCGTCGCCAGGTCTTCCTCGCTGGCTGTGGGAAAAATCTGCCGCACAATCGATTTCACGTACTCGTGGATCGCGGTGGTCGCCGCCACCCGTTCCGGGCTGCTGGGATCGCACGGCTCGGAGAACATCACCCGGAAGAGCCCGGGCCGCGTCAGGGCGAACCGCACGTAGGCGACCGCGATCTCGGCGAGGTCCGCGGCAGTGGCCGGCGCGGCGGCCGCGGCGACCAGTTGCGCGGTCAGTTCGCGATAACCCACGGCGGCAACGGCGGACAGCAGGGCATCGCGATCGGCGAAGTGACGGTACGGCGCGGCGGTCGACACGCCTGCCCGCCGCGCGGCGGCGCGGAGCGAAAGCTCACCCGCACCGCCTTCCTCGAGGAGTTCCACAGCCGCGCGCACCAGCGCGCTGGGCAGATCGCCGTGGTGATACGGCGCGTTCGACGTTGCCATGGAACCAATTTAACAAGTGTTGACAGCGCTTACATCTCATCCTGGCGTTCGCGCCCGCACACCCGCCGGTCCATGTCAGCCCGACGTTGGCTTTGGCCGCCGATCAGGATGTGCAGGCTCGCGCACTGCGCCGCCGCACCCGGCACCTGGAAGCACGGCGCGCGAACCAGCCCGCCACACCCGCGATGTCGCCGGTCAGACCTCGAAGGTGACGCCGGTCAGCTGTTCGGAGACGGCCCACAGCCGCCGCTGCGCGGCCAGATCGTGAGATCGGTTGCTGGAGGCCACGACTCGCGGATATCCCCGGACCTCTCCGAGGCCATCGGGGCCGTAGTACTGACCCCCGAGCACACCCGGATCGGTGGCGGCACGCAGTGTGGGCAGCGCGCCCCTCGCCGGGCTCTGTGTGACCAGCGGGGCCACCGCCGGTGCGAGCCACCGAATGACGGCCGGGGAGTTGCGCATCAGTTCCGTGTTCGAGCCGCCCGGATGCGCGGCGACCGCAATGGTGTTGGCGCCGTGCGCGGTCAGTCGGCGCTGCAGTTCGTAGGTGAACATCAGGTTCGCCAGCTTGGACTGGCCGTACGCGGCGACCCGGTCGTAGGACCGCTCCCACTGCAGGTCGTCGAAATGGATCTTGCCGCGGAGGCGATGCGCGAGGCTTGCCACCGTGACCACCCGGGAGTTCGGGGTCTTCAGCAACAGGTCGAGGACCAGCCCGGTCAGGGCGAAGTGCCCGAGATGGTTGGTACCGAATTGCAGCTCGAATCCGTCCGCTGTGTTCTGCCGAGGCGGGTACATCAGGCCGGCATTGTTGATCAGGAGATCGATCCTCGGATGCGCGGCGCGCAGCTCCGCGGCGGCCGCGCGGACCGATTCGAGCGAGGCCAGGTCGAGGGCGAGCACGCTCAGGCGCGCGCCGGGCACGATTTCGGTGATCCGGGCAACGGCCTGTTTGCCCTTCTCGACGTCACGGACCGCCAGCACCACCGACGCTCCGTGCGCCGCCAGCACGCGGGCGGTCTCGAAGCCCAGTCCGGTATTGGCTCCGGTGACGACCGCGAGCCGGTCCTGCTGTTCGGGGACATCGTTCTCGGTCCACTTGTGCGCCATGGTTCCTCCGCTGCGGGAATCAATCGAATTAAGGACCACCGGTCTCTTAACCGGTTAGGACCCACAGTAAGAGACCGCCGGTCTCTAGTCAATGAAACGGTGGTCGGTACCATCGGTGCGTGGGATTCCAGAGAGCGCGCACCCAGGAACAGCGGGAGGTGCGCCGCAGCACGATTCTGGATACCGCCGCGGCCATGCTCGATGACATGCCGGTCGCCGATCTGACCCTCAACGCGCTCAGCCGCCGCGTCGGGTTGGCGAAATCGAATGTGTTGCGCTACTTCGAATCTCGCGAGGAGATTCTGCTCGAACTGCTCGATCGGGGGTTCCGCCGGTGGCTTGCCGAGTTGGCGGACGAATTGCCCGACGCCATCGATCCGCACCTGCCGGTGGAGGAACGGATCGATCGGCTCGCGGCTGTCCTCAGTTGTTCGCTGCAGGACCACACCGCGTTCTCCGATCTGGTGAGCGCGCAGGCGGGCGTGCTCGAGCACAATGTGTCGGTCGACGTGGTCGTTCGATACAAGCGCTCCACCCTCGAGAACCTCACCATCCTTGCCGACCGTGTCCGTCAAGTGGTGCCGGAACTCGGCGACAAGGCGTTGACGATCTGCCTGATGGGCGTGGCCATGGTCGCAGGGCTGTACGCCCATGCCCGGCCCTCGCCGAGCACGGTGGCGGCCTACGATGCCGACCCCGGCCTGGCCGCACTTCGCATCGATGTGTGCGCCGCGCTCGAAGAATCCCTGGCGACACTGATGACCGGTGTTCTGCATCGTCCGAACGGCTCGAAATATCGTCCGCGCGAACCGAAATGAAGACTCCGGGCGTTATGCGCCGATCCCCGATTCGCGGTTCCTGCGGTAAGTGAGCAGCCACCAGGCCACGATCAGATCGTCGGTGCGGTCGAGGTTCAGGCCGGTGATCTCGGCGAAGCGCAGCAACCGGTTTCGGACGGTATTGCGGTGGAGGTAGAGCTTCGCGGCGGTTTCGTCGATACGACGGTCGCAGTCGAGGTACGCCTCCACCGTGGCGGCCACCTCGGCGCCCGCGCTGTGACGCAACAGCGGCGCGAGGTGCTTCGCGGCGAGCACGTCGACCGCCTCGTCGGGATACGCGAGCAACGGTAGCGGGCCCAGCGTCGCCAGATCGACCAGCCCGGTCCGATCGTTGCGGGCGGCGAGGTCGAGGGCCTGGCGGGCGTGGCGATAGGACAGCGGAGCCTCGGTCAGCGGCACCGAGGGCCCCAGGGCGACCGTCCCCGCCGGGGGCGGGTCGTCCGGTGTGTGCGGGAGCAGGGCGACCAGATGGCGGTCGATGACGGTGTCGACGACCGGCAGTTTCGACGTCGATCCGCGTGCGCGCAGGTAAGCGAGGAGTTCGGAGGCGGATTTCGTCTCATCCCAGGCGACATAGGCGACGTGGTAGCGGTGATCCGGATCCACCCGGTGGTGCCCGGCCTCGGCGGCGATCGCCGAAGGGGACAGGCTGCCGTCGACCAGACGGCGCAGGAAGTCCGCGCGCCGGGTGGCGCCGTCGATGGCGCGGTCCTGCAGGACCATGTGCACCGCGGTGGCCGAGGCGGTTGCCCACTCCCACATGAGGTCCTGCATGGCGTCGATCTCGGCCGCCGGTATCTCGGCGGCGACCGCGCGTTCACGGACGATCGCGAATATCCGGCGTGCCCCGATCTGGATGCTGTGTGCGACGAGTTCGAGCGGGATCTGCTGGTCGGCCCACACGCGAGCGAGGGCGGCCAGCTCATCGAAACTCGATTGCGCCAGGTCCGTGCGCAGGTGACGGACCGCGATCTCGAGCACGGCACGCGTGTTCTGCTCGATCGAGTCGGGGTCGACCTGGTCATAGACGGGAATGCTGTCGCGGTACAGGCGGGTGAGGTCCGCCGAGATCTGGCGCAGTTCCGGGTCGGCTGCGGAGATCATCGACCCTATCCGGGCGGCGGTTTCCCTCCGGCCCGGCCCGAGCGGAACCGCCGGCCGGTCCGTGTTCATCACCATCGCGAGTTCCTCGTCAGCTCACCCGTATGCATATGCACACCCAATGGGGTTCTCATGCCCATTCAATCGATATTCGGACCCCACCAGAATGGCATATGCACATCTTGCCTCAGGAAGTCGAGGAGTCATGGACTTTGCACCCAGCGCTCGCGCCGCCGATCTTGTCGAGCGCGTACGCCGTTTCGTGGACGACGAGATCCTCCCCGTCGAGCCCGGGTATCACCGGGAGCTCGCCGCGGTGCGCGACGCGGGTGGGGATCCGTGGCACCCATTGCCGATCCTGGCCGAGTTGCGGGCCAAGGCCCGTTCGGAGGGCCTGTGGAATCTGTTCCTGCCGGCCGCGCACGCGGGTGAGTACGCCGCACGATTCGGCACCGACGGTGGTGCGGGCCTGACCAACACCGACTACGCGCCGATCGCCGAGGTCACCGGGCGATCGTTCCTGGCCCCGCACGTATTCAATTGCAACGCACCCGATTCGGGAAACATGGAAGTCCTGTTGCAGTACGGGGATCAGGCTCAGCGCGATCGCTGGCTGGAGCCCCTGCTCGACGGCAGGATTCGCTCGGCGTTCGCGATGACCGAACCCGGCGTCGCGTCCTCGGACGCGACGAACATGGCGGCCACCGCGGTGCTCGACGGAGACGAGGTCGTCCTCAACGGCCGGAAATGGTGGACCACCGGCATCGGCCATCCGGACTGCCAGGTCATTCTCTTCATGGGTTTGACCGATCCGGACGCCGGTAAGCACCGCCGGCACACCATGGTGATCGTCCCCCGCGACACCCCCGGTGTCCGCGTCGAGCGGATGCTGCCCACGATGGGGCGATACGACGAGCCCTTCGGGCACGGCGAAGTCTCGTTCACCGATGTTCATGTGCCGTCGTCCCATATCCTGCTCGGCCCCGGCCGGGCCTTCGAGATCGCGCAGGGGCGGCTGGGTCCCGGCCGCGTGCACCACTGCATGCGCCTGATCGGACTCGCCGAGTCCGCCCTCGAGGCGGCCTGCCGTCGCGCTCTCGATCGCACCGCATTCGGAAAACCGTTGGCGAACCTCGGCGGCAACCGCGAGCGGATCGCCAAGGCGCGCATCGCCATCGACTCCGCACGGCTGCTGGTGCTCAATGCCGCATGGAAACTCGACACGGTCGGCGCGTTCGGTGCGCTCAGTGAGATCAGCCAGATCAAGGCGCATGTGCCGGCGGTCGCGCAGGACGTCATCGACTTCGCCATGCAAATCCACGGCGGCGCAGGCATATCCGACGACTTCCCGCTTTCCGCGGCATGGACGGCCGCGCGGGCGATCCGGCTGGCCGACGGGCCCGACGAGGTGCACCTGGACCTAGTCGGACGTGTCGAACTCGCCAAATACGCCGAGCGCCGATGAGAGAACCCGAGAAAGCGAGACCACATTCCATGAGCAAGGGCACGATCATCATCACCGGAGCCAGTTCCGGTCTGGGCGAGGAGATGGCGCGCCAGTTCGCCGCGCGGGGGTACGACCTCGGGCTGTGCGCACGGCGTGTCGATCGGCTCACCGCACTGAAGGATGAACTCGCCGAGGCCCATCCGGGCGTCCGGGTCGAGATCGCGGCCCTCGATGTCACCGATGACGACGCCGTGCGGGCTACTCTCGGAGTCTTCCGCGCGGCGTTCGGGACCATCGATCGGGTCATCGTCAATGCTGGCAGTGGTCTGGGCGCGGCGCTGGGGACCGGCGGCGCCGCAGCCAACCGCACCACGGCGATGACCAACTTCGTCGGCGCGCTGGCGCAGAGCGAACACGCGCTGGAGATCTTCCGTGCGCAACAGCGCGGCCATCTGGTGCTGATCTCGTCGTTCTCGGCGGTGCGGGGGATGCGGCGCTCGATGACCGTCTATGCGGCCAGCAAGGCCGGGGTGGCGGCGCTGGCCGAGGGACTGCGCTCCGAACGCATTCCCGGCGTGGATATTTCGCTGATTCTGCCGGGATACATCCGCTCCGAGATCAATGCCGCGGCCGCGGACCGCACCACATTCATGGTCGACACGGTGCCCGGTGTCGCGTCCATGGTCGCCGCCATCGAGGCTCGCCGAGCCGTCGCGTATGTCCCGAGCTGGCCGTGGGTTCCGCTCGCGGTGGCCATGAAGGTGCTGCCCCTGTCGATCGTGAGGAAGCTGACATGACGTCGACTCCCGGCCCGACGCGGACGGAGGCCCGACAGGTGCGGTCCGAGGACGCCTTCGACGTGGACGCACTGGCCGCTTGGCTACGTACTCAGGTCGCCGACGAAACACTGAGCGGTATCCCCGCGGTGCGCCAGTTCTCCGGTGGCGCTTCGAATCTGACGTACCTGCTGGAGTACCCGGGCCGCGACCTCATTCTGCGGCGGCCCCCGGCCGGGCGGCACGGCGAAGGGGCGCACGACATGGCCCGGGAGTACCGCGTGCAGACCGCGCTCGGGCCGGTGTTCGACTACGCGCCGTCGACCGTCGCGCTGTGCGAGGACCCCGAAATTCTCGGGGCCCCTTTCTATCTGATGGAACGGCTCGACGGCATCATCCCCCGCAAGGAGTTCCCCCCGGACCTGGAGCTCACCACGCTGCAAGTCGGCAAGCTGTGTACGAACGTTCTCGACGTCCTGGTCGATCTGCACACGATCGATCCCGAGGCGGCGGGACTGAGCTGGATGTCGAAGGGGCCCGGCTACGTCGCCCGCCAGGTGGCGGGCTGGTCGAAGCGCTACCGCCGGGCCAGGACCTGGAATGTGGGTTCGTTCGAATCGGTGATGGCATGGCTGGCCGCCGATCAGCCGCCCGATCGCGGGGCCGTGCTCATCCACAACGACTTTCGTTTCGACAACATCGTCCTCGACCACTCCGATCCGACCCGGCCCATCGGGCTGCTCGACTGGGAGATGGCCACCATCGGGGATCCGCTGATGGACCTCGGCAGCGCGCTCGCGTACTGGGTCCAGCAGGACGACGGCCGGGCGTTCAAGTTCTTCCGTCGCCAGCCCACCCACACCCCCGGCATGCTGACGCGCCGAGAGGTCGTCGAATACTACTGCCGGCGAACAGGAATCGGTCTCACCGATCGCGAATGGGCCTTCTACGAGGTCTTCGGCCTGTTCCGGCTGGCGGTCATCTGCCAGCAGATCTACTTCCGGTACCACCACAGGCAGACCACCAATCCGGCATTCCGGTTCTTCGGGCTCGCCGCCGTCCTGCTGGAACGCCGCTGCCGCAAGATCATTCACAGGAACAGGTGACATGACCGTCGACTTTCCCGAGGCGTCCGGCGCACGCCCCACCACCCCGACCCTGACCCGGATCCTGGCCGATGCCGCGCACCCGGCCGCGCCTCAGCTGGTGCCGCGGATTCGTCGAAACCGGGCGTGGCGCACCGACTACGCCGCGTTGCTCGCGGAACTGACCAGCGCCTCGGCGGGAAGTTCGGAGGTCGCGCATGCGGTCGCGGCACGGGGACTCACATCGGCCCGACGAAACATGGTCTGGCGCAAGGGCACGGTGGATATTCCGCTGTCCGACCTGGATCTCGCGACCGGTGCGGTCTGGCAAGCCGATACGGCCACCGTCACCGGCCGCAACCGCCCGGTGACGCAGCTACGGATTCCCTACCGCGGCCGACAGCTGAGCGGCGCCGATCTGCTCGGGCAACTCGACAGCTGGGTTGCCGAGGGTGTCGCCGAACCCTCGTTCCGCGCGGCCATCGGCCGGGTGGTGGCCAATCCGCAGTGGCTGTCGGTGCCCGGCCGCAGCATCGTGCTGCTGGGCGCCGGGGCCGAGCTCAGCCCGCTGACCACGCTGTCCGCGTGGGGTGCCGACATCCTCGCCGTCGATGTGGCGGGCCGTGATCTGTGGCAGCGGATCGGCGAAACCGCCCGCAGCGGCGCGGGCACGGTCCGGTGGCCGCTGCGCCCCGACGGCACTCCGGGCTTGGACCTGGCCACCGAGCTGCCCGAGCTGAGTACCTGGCTGACCGCCGAAAGCCATGAGCTGCCACTGGTTCTCGGCATGTACGCCTATGCCGATCGCGGCGCGCACGTCCGTATCACAATGGCCGCCGACCTCCTGGCCACCTATCTGTCCGGGCTCGATGCGCGGACCGCGCTCGCCTACCTCGCCACCCCCACCGACGCCTTCGTCGTCCCTCGCGAGGTCGTGGACGCCGGGGTGAGCGCATGGCGTGGACGCGGGTGGCCGAAATACCTGGACAGCGTGGCCCGCTCGGTATCGCGAGGCACGCTCTTCCGACCGCCGTATGCCACGACACACGAGGACGGGACCGGGCTCGCCGATGTTCTCGTGCCCCAGCAGGGACCCAGCTATGCGCTGGCCAAACGCCTCCAGCGCTGGCGCGGCATCACCGCGGAACGCGACGGTCAGCTCGTCTCGTTCAATGTCGCGCCCGCGTCGTGGACCTGTTCGGTCACCAAGAATCGCGCACTGGCTGCCGCCTACGGGGGCGCGCACCACTTCCGGGTCGAGGTGTTCGAACCCGACACCTGCCGCGTACTGATGGCCGCCCTGCTGGTCCACGACCTGCACCGGCCGCCGACACCGCGGCCGCACCCGGAAGCGCTGTTCAGCGACCAGGCACTGCACGGCGGATTGTGGCGCGCCGCCTACGAACCCAGATCCGCACTCGGCTTCGCCGCCTTGCTGGGAGCCCTGCGCCCGGGGCCACAACGCTGACCCTCTGCGCTGTCTCGCGAGATCGGTGTCAGCGGCGACCACTGGACCTGTGACGTTGTGGCGCTGACGGTTTCGTGCACGGCTGTGCGTGATGAGGCGCTCTGTCGTGACGGCCCAGGTTCACACGAACGGTCATTGCATGGGAGTTTCCCCGGACTCGGGTGGTTGCCGTGCGGCGATCTGCTCCTGTGCCCACTGCGCCCATTCTCGGTTCATCGTCCAGAAGCGCTGCCCCCACTCCAAGGCCAGTCGCCCGTTGGCGGAGAAATCGTCGCCGGACCATTCGGTCGCGCGCTCCATCGCCGCCAGTTCGTCTTGTCCTGCCCGGGATCGCTCCTCGATGCCGGCGAGATGGTCCAGAGCCTGGCGCCGGGAGAGGAAGCCCAGGAAGAACACCCGCAGCAGCATCTCGTTCCGCGCGGGCGTCTTCGATTCGGATGCGACGAGCCAGTTCTCGAGTTCAGCGTCCCCGGCGGGGGTGAGCGCGTATTCCTTGCGCCGGCGTGGACCCTCTTCGGAGGCGGTGATCAAGCCTTCGCCGGCGAGCTTCGTCAGCTCCGTATACACCTGGGTCTGCGATGCGGACCACACGCTGTCCAGCGATCCGGCGAACCGCTGCAGCAGGTCGTAGCCACTGGCCGGCCGGTCCGCCAGCAGGCCCAGCAGGGCATGTCTGAGGCTCATGCCGCCAGTCTATATTGCGGTCTTGACATGTCGGCACCGGAATATCACTATTGGCTGACATTCCGGTACCGGACTATCCGCATCCAACATATCGAAGTGACATCTCCGAGGAGCCAGCCAGTCATGTCCTACCTGCGTACTTTCGCCCCCTGGATCGTCTATGCGGTCGTGCCGGCACACCATTGGCAGTGGGCCGCCCTGATCGCCGCGTGCCTGTCGCTGATCGAGATCGCCCGGCTGTTGCGGGCCGGGCGGGATGTCACCGCGATGGTCATCGACATCGGCACAGCGGTGTTCTTCATCGCGCTGACGATCCTCGCGTTCACCGACCCCAACACTCCACTGCACCCGTACTCACCTGCGATTTCCAGTGGTGTCCTGATGCTCGTCGCGGGTATTTCGATGCTCGTCGGCACGCCGTTCACCCTGCCGATCGCCAAGCAGTCGACGCCGCCGGCACTGTGGTCGAACCCAGAGTTCATCCGCGTCAATTACGTCATCACCACCGCGTGGACCGTCAGTTTCACCATCGGGTGCATCGCCCTCGCAGTGCTGGCACACACCGATGGCCCGCGGACCGCAGTCCAGGTCGCGGCCTTCGCGATCCCAGCCGTGTTCACGATCCGCTACAGCGCGCATGCGCAGGCCGCGGCCCAGCGCACCAATCCATCCGCCGCCTAGCCCGCCGGCAATCCCTTCGCTCATGCACCCGGGCGGTACACCACCCGGGTGCACGCGCCACAGCCGCGCGGCCGCGGCGGTCTGCACGCTGACGCCGAACACCGTCATCGGCTCGGCATCGGCGACCAGAACCGGCTCGCCCCGGCGCGCGGCCTCCAACCCGACAGCCCATGCGGCGCTACGGCTCTCGGCGGACTTCGCGTGGGTTCTTGTCGAACCGCAATCCACGCCACGATGGATGCCTGAGTCGGGCATCGCTGGTCCAGCCGGTGAAGGTCACCTCGCCGACGAGTTCGGGTTCGACCCAAACCGCGTCGGGCACGGGAGCCGCGACGGAAGGCGTGTCGCGTTGCAGCGGTTGGAGTTTCGCACTCAGGTCGTCGAGTGTTGCCTGAGTGAAGCCGGTGCCGACGTTACCGATGTAGGTGAGTTCGCCCGTGTCGTCGCGAACTGCCATCAGTAGTGAGCCGATGTGACCGGCCCGCTGCCCGGCGCCCGGGCGCCAGCCGACGATGACGACTTCCTGATCACGGACATTCTTGACCTTGATCCAGAGCGGGCTGCGCCGCCCGGGCAGATAGGGACCGTCGAGGCGTTTGCACACGATGCCTTCCAGCCGCAGGCGTCGTGATTCGTCGAGCACCGCCGCACCGGGACCCTGCAGGCGGGGTGGTGTCTGCCAGTGCGGTCCGCGTAGGTCGAGTTGTTCGAGTAATTCCCGCCGCTGCCGGTAGGGCAGGTCGATCAGCGAGCGATCACCGACGTGGAGCAGGTCGAAGATCATGTAGGTGGCCGGGGTCGTAGTGGCCAGGGATCGAATCATGGCCGGGTTGCGCTGATGCATCCGCGGCTGAAGCGCTTCGAAGGAGGATCGTCCGTCCTCGGCGAGCGCAACGATTTCGCCGTCCACGACGAAGGCGGGGCTCGAGGGCCCGAGCGCGGCGAGTTCCGGCCAGGCCGCGGTGATGTCCTTGTCGTTGCGGGACATCAGCCGCAGACCATCGCTGACGTAGCAGATGGCGCGAATGCCGTCGAACTTGACTTCGTAGTTCCATCTCGCGTCATCGTGGGGAACCACGCCGGCCGTGGCCAGCATCGGCGCGTACCGCGGCAGCCCGGTCACCTCCGTCTCACTGCCATCGCCGGTCCTCTCGCGAACTCGAACGTTGCGTCTTGACAGCTGCTCGAATAATACCTTCCGGCAGGCTTTTTCAAGTGCTCTCAGCGACGAAGGCACTCGCCCAGCCCTCGAAGCAGCCGACCTCGCACCCACGAAATCGTGTGTCGCGAGGCCAATGTGGGTTGTCAGTGGCTGGCGCTGACGCGGCCGATCAGCTGTCCGAACAAGATCGCCTGCGCGCGACGCGGCATAGGGCCCGTACCGCGCCTGCAGGTTCTTCATGACGATCTCCCTCGATGGAAGAATTTGGCTCTATCAGGCCAATCGAGTGCTGACAAAAATGGAATGTCAATTCCAGAAAGTGCGATATCGTGAAGGTCATGAGCAGCACGAAGCCACGGCGCCTGACACCGAAGGGCGAGCAGACGCGGCAACGGATCGTGGTGGCGGCGGCGCAGTTGATGTTCGAGCACGGTGTCGCCGCGACCACCGTCGAGGACGTACGCGATGCCGCCGGGGTGAGCAACTCGCAGGTCTACCACTACTTCACCGACAAGAACGCACTGATCCGCGCGGTGATCGCCTACCAGAGCGACACCGTCGTCGGCGGGCAGGAACCCATGTTCGCCCGCTTGGACACCATCGACGGTTTCCGGGCCTGGCGCGACTTCCTCGTCGCGCACCAGCGGCGGATGCATTGCCGGGGCGGCTGCCCCCTGGGTTCCCTGGGTAGTGAACTGGCCGAGATCAATTCCACTGCCCGCGCCGATGTCGCCACCGCGTTCCGTCGCTGGGAATCCGGGGTTCGGTCCGGGCTGCGGTCCATGGCCGAGGCCGGTCGCCTGGATCCCGCCGCCGACCCGGACAAACTTGCCACCACCACCCTGGCCGCGCTGCAGGGCGCGCTGCTGCTGACCCAGCTGCAACGCGACACCGCGCCACTGGAAATCGCCCTGGACACGATGATCGACCACATCGCGTCGCGCACCCGGCCCGCCTCGGACGGCGCGCAGAAAAGTGGCATTGATATTCCAATCTCTTCTAGGTAGGACTGGAGCAGCGAATCCATTTTCGCCGAGCACCGGGCCGAATAAGCCGGGTGCTTGCCTCCTCGCTTCCACTGCCTGGAAAGGGACGGATGTGACCAGCACGAACACCACCATCGCCCAGCGCGTCGAGCTCATGCACCAGTCCATGGCCGGCCAGATCCCCGAGAGCGCCTTGGCCGCCTTCGGCGCCGAGCAGGCCGGCCTCGCCAGTGACGGGGTCCCCGGGGGCGTCGCACAGGCGGGAACCGCGATGCCGGACGCCGACCTCCTCGACGTGCACGGCAACCCCACCAGCCTGTACGCGGCCCTCGCCGGGAAGCCGGCGGTCCTCGTCATCTACCGCGGTGCCTGGTGCCCCTACTGCAACCTGGCTCTACGGGCATACGAAGAGCAACTGGCGCCGACCCTGACCGAGCGCGGCATCGGTTTGATCGCACTCAGTCCGCAGAAGCCCGACGGCTCGCTGACCATGGCGGAGAAGAACGACCTGACCTTCACCGTGCTCTCCGATCCCGGGAACCAGATCGCCCGAGCACTCGGCGTCCTCACCGCACCCACCGACCGGGTCCGCGAAGCCCAGCGAAGCCTCGGCCTGGATCTGCCGACATTCAACGCCGACAACGGATACGGCCTGCCGATGCCGACGGTGCTGGTCATCGACGGCGACAGAACAATTCGCTGGATCGACGTCCACCCCAACTACGCCACCCGCACCGAAACCACCGACATCCTCACCGCACTCGACATTCTCGACTGACTGCCCGCACCGATCCTGCGCGGGATCGGTCTGCAGGCGTACCCCACCGCCGCCATGACCGGGGGAACGCGACGGTGCGCTTGATGCGGATAGGCCGGCGGCGAATCATGCTGTGGGACTTCCTATCCGGCCGCCGTCGCTACGCAGCCGATATCCCGCGCCGCGCACGGTCTCCAGCGATATCACGCCGAACGGACGGTCGATCTTTTCCCGTAGCCCGCGGATATGGACGTCCACGACGTTGGAGCGCGATTCGTAGGCGAAATCCCAGCAGTGCTCGGTGAGCAGTTCCCGGGTCAGCACCGCGCCGGGCTGCCGCGCGAACATCTCCAGCAGTGCGTATTCCTTTGCGGTGAGCACGATTTCAGCGTCACCGCGCCAGCATCGTCGTGCCGCGGTATCGATGCGAAGATCGCCGACCCGCAGCACCGCCGGTCGCGGGACCGGACCGCGGCGGATCAGGGCCCGCAACCGGACGAACAGCTCGTCGAGATGAAACGGTTTGGTGAGGAAGTCGTCGGCACCGTCGTCGAGGCCCGTGACCCGGTCGCGCACCGCGCCGCGCTTGGTCAGCATCAGCACCGGCACCCAGATGCCCTCGTTCCGCAATCGCCGGCACACCTCGAACCCCGAGAATCCGGGCAGCATCGCATCCAGCACGACCGCGTCGTAGGCGCGGCTGGCGGCCGCACCGTAACCATCGGGTCCATCCGCCGCGACATCGACGGCGTACCCCTCCTCGGTCAGCCCACGCCGCAGCAGCCGCGCCATCTTCGGGTCGTCCTCGACCACCAGCACCCGCATATGGATCAACCTCCCGCCCGCACTCTCGGCATCGGCAACGCCGGGCAACCCCGGCACGAAAGTCCATCCCGTTCATGACCACGCCCACACCGCGCCTCCGGAACGCAGCGAGTTGATCTTCATGAATGCTTCATCTTCGCGGCGTAGACCAAGATCGACAAGGCGTGATGTCACGATCTGCCGGGCGGACGCCGCCCGGCATGCCCAAGGAGACCGGTCATGGCACGGATCCGACGCCACACATCCGCCCTCGCCGTCCAGGCGAACGCGGCCGACGAGCGCTATCGTCTCGCGGCGTTCATCAAACGGTCGATCAACAAGGTCTTCCCCACGCACTGGTCGTTCCTGCTCGGTGAGATCGCCCTGTACAGCTTCATCATCCTGGTGCTGACCGGCGTCTATCTGACGCTGTACTTCGATCCGTCGATGACCGACGTGGTCTACAACGGGCCGTATCAGCCGCTGCGCGGAGTCACGATGTCCCGGGCCTACGAATCCACCCTGAACATCTCCTTCGAAGTCCGTGGCGGCCTGTTCATCCGTCAGGTCCACCACTGGGCCGCACTGCTGTTCGTCGCCTCGATGATCGTGCACCTGTTCCGCGTCTTCTTCACCGGCGGGTTCCGCAAACCACGCGAGGCCAACTGGGTGATCGGCGCCATCCTGTTGATCCTGGCCATGTTCGAGGGCTTCTTCGGCTATTCGCTGCCCGACGATCTGCTCTCGGGCACCGGGCTGCGGCTGGCCTTCGGCGGCATCACGATGGGCCTGCCCGTCATCGGCACCTGGCTGCACTGGATGCTCTTCGGCGGCGACTTCCCCGGCGACATCATCGTGCCCCGCATGTTCATCACCCACGTGCTGCTGATCCCCGGCATCATGCTCGCCCTGATCGCCGCTCACATCGCCCTGGTCTGGTATCAGAAGCACACGCAATACCCCGGTCCGGCACGAACCGAACGCAACGTGATCGGCACTCGGATCGTGCCGGTCTTCTCCCTGGACCAGGGCGCGTTCTTCGCGTTCACGCTGGCCGCGCTGGCACTCATGGGCGGCCTGCTGCAGATCAATCCGATCTGGAACCTCGGCCCCTACAACCCCTCCCAGGTGTCGGCGGGATCGCAACCGGACTTCTACATGATGTGGACCGAGGGTCTGGCCCGCACCATGCCACCGTGGGAACTGTATCTGGGCCGCTACACCATCCCCGCCGCATTCTGGGTCGCCCTCATCATGGGCCTGATCTTCGCGGTGCTGATCGTCTATCCGTGGATCGAGAAGCGCCTCACCGGCGACACCGCCCGCCACAACCTGCTGCAACGTCCCCGGGATGTGCCGGTGCGCACCGGCATCGGTGCCATGTCCATCACCACCTATGTGATCCTGACCTTGATGGGCGCCAACGACATCATCGCCTACAAGTTCCACATCTCCCTCAACGCAACCACCTGGGCGGGACGCATCGGCATCCTGCTGCTGCCGCCGCTGGCCTACTTCATCGCCTACCGGATCTGCGTCGGATTGCAGCGAGCCGACCGGACCGTACTCGAGCACGGCATCGAAACCGGCGTTATTCGTCGCCTCCCCCATGGCGAATACATCGAGCTGCACCAAGCACTCGGCCCCGTCGACGACCACGGCCACCCAATCCCATTGGACTACCAGGGCGCACCGGTGCCGAAGAAGATGAACCGACTCGGGATCGCCGGCAGACCCGGCAGCGGCAGCTTCTTCGTCGCCGACCCACCCGACCAAGTCGCGGCCCTCCGCCAGGCCGACCACGCCGCCGAATCGGCCCAGCTGACAGTCCTACGGACCTACCAGCAGCGCATCACGGCACAGGAACAGTCCACGGACGGGACACCGGATGGCCGTGTGCCGACAGACTCCGCGGACGGGACTCGCCGGACAACCCACCGGTCCGGGGTTTGACCAGCGGATGAACGGGCATTGCCCCACTATGTTCACAATCATCGGGCTCATCGCTCTGCTGGGTGCTGTGACCGTGGGCGTGGCCGGGATCCAGGCCAACAGCGGTGGTGCACATGCGCTTCCCAATGGCTTCGCCGTTTTCGACCACACCTATCACGGATCCGCCGGGCTGCTGTTCGCCTACGGAATCCTGATCGGCGCGATCGGCACGGCGGGATTCATCCTCACGCTGGCCGGAATCTGGACCACGTCGCGGCGCGGCACGGTCGCGCGGCGCGAGCTGCGCCGGTCGCGGCGCGAGATGGCAGCGGCGCGAAAGGAACTCGCGAAACCGGCACCGGCGGCCACGGCGGCGCGTAACGTGAAGCAGCCCCGAAAGCAGGCGGTTCCCATGGCCGAGACGACGCCGAAACGTGTATTCGCGAAGCCGAATTGGTCGGTCAACCGCTTCCTCAACCGTCCGGGGACACCCGCGAAAACCGAATCCGCCGCCAAATAGGACTCCGGTCCGCAGAGGACAATCGAATGCTCGCCGTGCTCGGCCTCGCGTTGCTCGACGCGGGCTGGCTCATCGCCACCCCGGCCCTCACCGCCCTCGGCATCATCGTGCTGACCGTGGCGCTGATCCGCTGGCTGCTGGGCGCACCCGCCCGCTACCTCGCCCATCCCCGATACTGATCGGAACCGACTGCACCGACCGGGATTCGCCCGGTCGGCTAGCGTCGCTGACATGACGGTGACGGTGCTGGTTCCCGACGACCATGGTTTCGCGACGATCTCCCGGCTCGAGGGGGCGCGGCCGGTGCGCTACACCCTCGGCGCGCCGCTGCCCGCCGGGGCGGACGCGGCGGAGGTGCTGGTGCCCGCCTTCCTGGCCGGCCGGCCGAAGAGCCTGGCGCTGGCGCGGTCGCTGCCGAAGCTGCGGCTGGTGCAGCTGCTGACCGCGGGCGCCGAGGCCTGGGTGGGCGAGCTGCCGGATCAGGTGATGATCTCGACGGCCCGGGGTGCGCACGGGGCGAGCACCGCCGAGTGGACGATCACCGGATTGCTCACGGTCTACCGGGAATTCACCGAATTCGCCGTGGCCCAGCGCGAGCACCGCTGGATCCAGCACCGCACGGACACCTTGCACGGCAAGCGAATCCTGATCATCGGTGCGGGTGATCTGGCGACGGAATTGCGCCGCATGCTGCTGCCGTTCGACACCACAGTCGAACTGGTCGGGACGCAGGCCCGGGAGGGCGTGCACGGCGTCGGCGAAATCCCCGACCTGCTCCCGCATTTCGATGCGGTCGTGCTCATGGTTCCGGTCACCACGGCCACCATCGGCATGGTCGACGCGGCGTTCCTGGCCCGCATGCCCGACCGCGCGATTCTCGTCAATGCCGCCCGCGGCCCCGTGGTGCGGAGCGACGACCTGCTGGCCGAACTGCAATCCGGCCGGCTGCGCGCCATCCTCGACGTCACCGATCCGGAACCGCTGCCCGCCGGCCACCCGCTGTGGGACGCACCGGGCCTGCTGCTCACCCCGCACGTCGGCGGCAGCAGCAGCGGAAACCTGCAGCGCGGCTGGGCCATCGCCACCGCGGAGATCGCACGCTACCTGGCGGGCGAGCCGCCACAGAACCTCATCAACGGCGAATACTGAACCGGCGCAGCCGATCCCACCCCGCTACAGGGTGTCCTTCCCGATCGGCCGATTGATGCCACGCCACTCACGCTCCCAGCGCGCATAGCGTCTGGCGTCGAACACCGTGCCCGTGAACCACACGGTCGCGGCGGCCGCACACCACGTCTCGACCAGTACCGCGAGCCCGGTCCCGATCCCCTCGGCGGCCGCGGCTCCCGGCCGTGCGGGCGCCTGCGTCGGCTGCCCGTTCTTGATCCAGACCGTCACCGTGGCCCCCGCGACCTCCGGCCCGGGCACGTCCACGGTGGCGGTCTCGGTCTTGCCGTCGCTGTTCCACTGCACGGGCGCCTGATACCGCGCCTGATTGCCCGCGTAATGATCCGAATCCGGCAGCCGCACGGCATCCGCGGTCTCGGTGGCCGTCACCCTGACCTTCCCCGCATCCTGCGCCGCGATCCGATCCTGCGCGCCGGTATAGCTCACGCTCCCCACCGCCCCCGCCACCGGCACCGCCGCGGCCACGACCACCACGGCCACCGCCCGCAGCACCATCTCGGCCCGATCCGAGACACGCAGCAGCGGATTCCGGTTCCACGGCCGCACCCGCCAGAGCCGAGTCGGCAACGAAGGACGCATCGACACCTGGACCGCCTCTCTCCACGCGCCGTCGTACCGCTTACATAGGTAGCTCTACCCCATTCGATACGCCACCAACCGGCCGAACGTCAAGGTCAGCGCGTCGTGACTCCGCCACGGACCAGCCAAATCCCACGTCACACACACATCGGCGGCCGAAGCGCACCTCCAGTGGTCGACGACCCGGTCCAGCGGCGGCCGGAAGTTGCTCGGGCGTTCCCGCGCGAGCAGCTCCCGGCGCGCCTGCGGGTCGACGGCGTGCGCCATTTCCGCGCTTCGCCGCACGGTGAACGCGTCGATGCCACGGCACCTGGCCTGCTCGGTGTATTCGTCGATGACTCACAGTGATTCACGGTTCGGAACACGGGCCTCGGCCCGTTCACCGGCCGCTCTCCGGCGTTCGACATCGAGTTCGATGGCAGCGAAGCCGACGAGAGGCGACGAACGCGACTTCGTCGCTGTTTACAGCCGGTGGCCTGGCACGAATTCGTAGGTGTCGAGCACCAGGCCGTCACCGATCTTTCGTGTGTCGACCAGGTGCAGCGGCTTCTTGTCGCTGGTCTCGTCGAAGAGACGCAGGCCGGTTCCCAGCACGGCCGGGAAAATTACCAGCCGCAGTTCATCGGCCAGGTTCTGTGCGATCAATGTGCGCACGAGCTGATAGCTGCCGTAGACCAGGATTTCCCCGTCCACGTTCCGTTTCAGCTCCGAAATCTCCTTTACCGCATCGCCATTGAGGACCGTGGTGTTGCTCCACTGAGAATGTTCGAGAGTCGACGACACGACGTACTTGGGGATGCTGTTCATTCTGTCCGCCCACTCGCGGCTTACGCGGACCTCCGCGCCATCGCGCATCCGGGACTCGAACCACGCACTGCTCCGCCTGCCCAGCAGTAGCGCCTCGGCACCCAGCAGTTCCTCCGTCTCGTTGGCGGCCCAGTCTTCGAGGTCCTTGCCCCCGACGAACTGGTGGAACCAGCCGCCCAGCTCGAAGCCTTCCTGGCCGTCCGGGTCCTGGACCACTCCATCGAGTGTGGCGTTGGTGCTGATGACGATCTTGCCCATTTCCGTGCTCCTTTGACAATGTTGTCGGCTATCACTGGTCCAGACGCCGCAGCATCGGAAAAGGAGGCGCTCCGCGACCGCCCCGTTCGCGCCTCGGCCGGCGTCCATACGGCGTGGAACTGCACACAAGGAATGAGGTGGCGGGAGTGGAGTTGGCGAGAACGGACCTGATGTCGAGGGCGCAGGCCGGCGACGGCGAGGCATTCCGAGCGCTGACCGAGCCACACCGTCGCGAGCTACAGGTGCACTGCTATCGGATGGTCGGATCGTTTCAGGATGCCGAGGACGCTCTCCAGGACACGATGCTCGCCGCTTGGCGAGGTCTCGAACGATTCGACGGGCGCGCCTCACTTCGCACCTGGCTCTACCGCATCGCCACCAACCGGTGCCTCGACGCGCTGCGCTCTGCTCGCCGACGTCCCGCGAAGCAGTGGGACATCCCGGGAATCGAACTACCGGAACCCACTGGACTCGGCGAAATCCACTGGCTCGAGCCCTATCCCGACGACCTGCTGGACAGTGCGATCGGTGTGCCGCTCGGTCCGGAGGCGCGCTACGAGCAGACCGAATCCATTTCCCTGGCCTTTGTGACCGCCCTGCAGATCTTGCCGCCTCGCCAGCTCGCCGTCCTCATCCTGCGCGACGTCCTCGGATTCCACGCGAACGAGGTAGCCGACATGCTGGACACGACCGTCGAATCGGTCAAAAGCGCCCTCAAACGCGCGCGTGCGGGAATGCAGCGCCGACTGCCGGTGACCACTGCCCGCGAGCAGCCGCCCGCTGGCGACTCACCTGCCGAGCACGCGATCGTGGCGAAGTTCGTCAGCGCCTACGAAGCTGCCGACATCGACGCGTTGGTGGCTCTGTTGACCGACGACGTCTTCATGTCGATGCCACCGATGCCGCTGGAATACCAGGGCCGAGACCTCGTGGCCCGCTTCTTCGCACTCATTTTCGGCTCGGCACAGAGATTCGAACTGGTGCCGACGCGAGCCAACGGTCAGCCGGCCTTCGGGGTCTACCGACACCCCTCCATCGGCATCCACGGATCCGGCCTCTTCGTCCTCACCCTGGCCGGCGACCGAATCGGCGCCATGACCCGCTTCGAAAGCACTGTCCTCCCCACATTCGGACTGCCGCAATACCTCCCGAGTGCGCAGTAGACCGGCTTCGCTGAGAGTTGGACGCTGACTCGAGTCCGCTCGAGCCGCGGCGTGATGATCATGGTTGGCCGGGAGCAGCGTTCGGAGCGGGTTGTTGTGTGAAATCGGTTTGGTGACAGTGAAATTCGATACGGGTCAAGGGTGGGTACCGGCTCCGGGCTGGCCGGCCGTGACGTCGCTGGTCGGGTGCGGGGTGAGGAGATGTCGGTGCAGGAAGGACAGTTCTGCTTCGACAGTCTCTTCGTGGGCTTCGAGATAGGTTGCGTAGTGTCCGCCGGGTACGCGAACGAGCTCTGAGCGTGGGGCTCGGGCGGCGACGCGGAGTGCGGGGGCGGTGAGGGCGGATCGGTCCTGGTTGCAGGCGATGACCAGGAGGGGGCAGTGGATGTGGGAGGCGTGGCGGCCGGGCCGGTAGAGGGCGGTGCGGAGGGCCGAGCGGGCGGCTACGGATTGTTGCCAGGCCGGGTATCTGCCGTGCGGGTCGAGGGCATGCGGCATGTCCGGGGCGTCCGGTGTCGTGAGGGCCGCGACGGTTCCCGGGGCGCCGACCAGAGGAATCAGCAGGGGTGACCTGCCGGCCAGACCGGCGGCGATGTCGAGGAGGGCGCGGGCGGTGAAGCGCAGCAGGGCGAGGGGTCTCTGGTGGCGAGAGGCGTTGCGGGAGATCGCGGGTCCATCGGCGTGAGGCGATTGGGCGATCGCGGCCGCCACGCCCGGGTGATGCGCTGCGATGTTCAGGACGTGGCCGCCCGACAGCGAGTGGCCCCACAGGGCTAGCTTGGCCGGGTCGACTTCCGGTAGGGCCGAGGCGAATTCGATGGCAGCCCGCCAGTCGTCGAGTTGCTCGCGGATGCGGACGAGCTGGCGGGGCATGCCGCCGCTGTCGCCGAGGTGCCGATAGTCGAAGGCGAGAACGGTGAATCCGGCCTGATGGAACCGTTCGGCGAAACGGTCGGCGCCTGGCTCCTTGGTGACCGCGATGGCTCCGGCCATGATCACGCAGGCGCCGTTGGTTCCTGGATAATGCCAGGCCACGCATTCGTCACTGCCACTGGTGAAGCGACGCTTCTCACGTTCGATGGACATTCGCACACCGGCCTTTCGGTGGGTCCTGGATACCAAGAAGTGAACCACCTGGTTCACTTCATGTCAACGGCGAGGACTCCCGCTGTAATACCGTGCGGGACAGAGCTATTCGACGGCAGCCTCTTCCCGGTCCAGGGCGCGGGACAGCGCCTCGAGCCCGGTCTCGGCTCCGGCGGTATCCCCGCTGGTCAGCCAGTCGATCAGGAAGCCACGCAGGGCCGCCAGGATCAGCTCGGCCACCTCCCGCTTCCGGCGCTCCGGCCAAGCCACGGGACACAGCGAAAGCAACAGCGGCAGATACTGCTTCGAGGCCTCCCGGCCCAGTGCGGCATGCCGCTGCGGGTCGTACATCGCCAGTCCGATGGCCTGATCGAGAACTCGCAGCCCGGTTTCCGCGTCGACCAGCACCGGCCACAGCGCCCGCACCCGCGCCGACAGCGTCGGTTGCTGCCGGTCGAGTATCGCGAAGGCGGCGCCGATCCGCCGGTCCCGCAATCGCACGATCGCCTGCGCGAGCAGATCGTCGACGCCGTCGAAGTGGTAGAGCAGCACCTTGTGGGTGGTGCCGGCCGCCCGCGCCGCCCGCCGCAGCGAGAAATCCACCAGGCCGTTGGCCGCGAGATCGTCGGTGACCCGGTCGAGCAGGTCGTCGCGCCGGGCGGTACCGCGGGCCGAACCCGTGGATCGCCGGTAGCCCGCGGGCCCCGGAGTGCCGGGCTCGGTGTCCGCTTCCTCGGACTGGGACGGTGTCGTACGGGCCATGCGGATGAACCTACCCGCGGCGGGGCGGCGAGCTCAGCGCACGTAGGACAGGATGCTCATCATGCCCGCTTCTCCGTGGTAGGCGTTGTGGCAGTGCAGCATCCATTGACCGGGGTTGTCGGCGTCGAGGTCGACTTCGACCGTCTGCATGGGCAGCACGATGGAG
Organism: Nocardia sp. NPDC004711; assembly: GCF_053601595.1. NCBI lineage: Bacteria > Bacillati > Actinomycetota > Actinomycetes > Mycobacteriales > Nocardiaceae > Nocardia > Nocardia sp. NPDC004711. The sequence continues at coordinate 99,682 of NZ_JBSGCB010000004.1, forward strand.
GTGTCCTTGCGCGGCCCGGATCCGGCCCGGTTGACGAGCTGGAAGGTGTGGCCGTGCAGGTGCATGGGGTGGTACATCATGGTCTGGTTGCGGAAGCGCAGGCGGATCCGTTGCCCCTGGGAGACATTCAGGGCGGTGTGGTCGGGGTAGGCCTTGCCGTTGATGGTCCAGATGTATTTCTTCGTGTCGGAGCCGAGGGTGACGTCGAGGGTCTGGTCGGGCTGCTTCGCCTGCAGGCGAACCGGTTCCGCGGCGGTGAGGCGATCGGCCGTCAGCGGCGCCACCGCGAGTTCGGCCGATTGCACGTCGGCCGGGGGTGGGGTGCCGCCGCCGGTGCGGATCAGCGCGAATCCGCGGCCCGTCTTGCCTTCCGCCGCGGCGACCAGCGGGAAGACGCCGTCCGCCAGTTCGACGATGACGTCGAAGCGTTCGCCCATGCTGATGAGCAGGCTGGAGGTGGTGATCGGCCGCACCGGGAAACCGTCGGTGTGGGTGACCCGCAGCTGATGTCCGCCGACGGCGACCCGGAACGCCGTGTCCGCGGCGGCATTGATGATCCGCAGCCGGATGCGCTGCCCCGGTCGCGCGGTGACGACGGCGGGGTCGCTGCTCAGGCGGCCGTTGATCAGGAAGTACGGGTAGGTGACGTCGCCGGCGTCGGAGCCGAGCGGCGCGTTCGGGTCGGCGGGCATGGACATTCCGCCCGAGCCCATGGTCATGCCGTCGTGGTTCATGCCCGGCATCGCGCCCATGGCCATGCCCGCCATGCCCTTGTCCCGCAGCGCCTGCAACTCCTTGTCCGGGTCACGCCCGTTCACGCCGTCGAGCCAATCGTCGAGCACCACAACGGCTTCGGTGTCGTAGTCGCGGCCGTCGGCCGGATCCTCGATGATGAGCGGCGCGTACATGCCTCGATCGAGTTGCACCCCGACGTGCGGGTGGAAGAAGTACGTGCCGGAGTCCGGCGCGGTGAACTCGTAACCGAAACTGCCTCCGGCCGCGATCGGCGCCTGGGTGACATCGGGGACGCCGTCCATATCGTTGCGCAGGGCGATGCCGTGCCAGTGCACCGTGGTCGGCGCCGGAAGCGCGTTGATGACGTTGGCGCGCACCACCTCACCTTTGGCGATGCGGATTTCCGGGCCGGGCACCGTGCCCCCGAAGGCCCAGGTCGGCACCTGGACGCCACCGAGGTCGACGGTGGTCGGCTCGGCACGCAATGTCACGTCGCGGACGGTGGCGCCGGCCGCGCGACGCGCGGCCTCGGCGGCCCGGACCGCCTCGGAATCGGGCTGCACGAGGCTGGGCGCGGCTGTCGTGTTCTTCGTGCACGCGGCCAGCGTCGCGGCGGCCGCGGCACCCGCTCCGAGCGCTAGGAATCCGCGCCGACTCAGTGGCGACGCGAGTGGAAATCGATTGGAGGACATGGCTTCTCCCTGGTTGGTCGAATGTGGGGCACGCCACGCGGTGGTCGGCGGCGGCCGGGATCAAGAAGTCGGCCGCGACCGGTGGGCGCGGCGGACCTGTCAGATCCGCAGAATCGACAGTTCGGCCAGGGTGGGGACCGTCCACGGCGGTGGACGGGCTCGATGGATTCGCCGGGCCGGGAAGTTCGGTGGGCGGGCGTCACGGGGCCGGTCTCCGGCCCAGTGCAGCAGTACCAGGCCGATCGCGACCGTCACGGCGGAGAGGACGAAGAATTCGCAGGCGTGGGTGAGCCCGTGCCCGCCGGGCTTGTCGCCGTGCATTCCCGCGTCGGGTCCCGGCTGCGGGACGGAGGGCATCGCCATCGTCGCCGAGGACATCTCGGAACCCGGCGTGCTGTGGTGCGCCGAGAACACACCCGCGTGCATAGCGGCGATCCCGAACAGGAGCGCCAGCACTCCGAGCAGCCGGACGTATCCGGTCACTCGCGGCGCAACGCGCTGATCAGCCACGTCAGCCAGCATAGCCCGACTTGACCCGCCACCCCCCGGGGGTATTGGCAAGGAGCCTGACGCACGGTGGCCCGCATCACAGCACACAGACTTGAACATACCCCCGTGGGGTATTAACTTCTCCCATGTCGAACCATCCACCCACCGAGGAGCCACGAGATGTGCGAATGCGACTGTCCCCGCCCCCGCGACCCGCCCCAGCCCGTCTCCAGGAAGTGATTCCGATGCGTTCCGCGCCCATGCTCACCTCGCTCCTCCGCAACCGCGACTACCTGCGCCTGTTCACCGCCCAGGTCTCCGGGCTCTTCGGTACCGGATTGACCACCGTCGCACTGGGATTGCTCGCCTACGACCTCGCCGGCGGTGGTGCCGCCGCGGTCCTCGGCACCGCGCTCACCATCAAGATGCTCGTCTACGTCACGGTCGCGCCGATCGTGGCCGCGTACGCCGATCGCTTTCCCCGCCGGGCCTTCCTGACGGCCCTGCACCTCACGCGCGCCGCCGTCGTCCTGGCGCTGCCGTTCATCGACCAGATCTGGCAGATCTACGTGCTCATCGCGGTCCTCCAAACCGCTTCCGCCGCATACACACCGACCTATCAGGCGGTCATCCCCGACATCCTGCCCGATGAGCGGGAATACACCCGGGCGCTTTCGGCCGCGCAGCTGGCCGCCACCATGGAGACCCTGCTCAGCCCGATGCTCGCGGCCGCCGCGCTGACGATCATGAGCTTCCACTGGCTGTTCGCCGGCACCGCCATCGGATTCGCCGTCTCGGCCGCACTGGTCATCGCGACCAGGATCCCGAACGCGACCGCCACCAGCGGAGACTCGTTCCGGGAGCGGATCACGGTGGGCCTGCGGATCTTCGCCGCGACGCCGCGCCTGCGCGGGCTGCTCGGCCTGAACCTGGTGGTGGCCGCCGCGGGCTCGATCATCATGGTCAACACGGTCAACTACGTCCGCGACACCCTCGGCGGCACTCAGACCGGAGTGGCAATGCTGCTGGCGGCCAATGGATTCGGCACCATGCTCGTGGCCCTGTCGCTCCCCCGGGTGCTCGATCGCATCGGCGCTCGACCGGTCATGCTCACGGGCGCGGCTATCCTGCTGGCCGGTCTCGGCGCGGCCATCGAACTGTCGCTCGCCGGCTCGGGTGACTGGCGGTGGGGCGCGGCCATCGCGGTGTGGGCGACCGTCGGCGCGGGCACTGCCGCGATCCTGACCCCGACCGGCCAGGTGCTGCGCAGCTCTTCGCAACCCGCCGACCGCCCCGCCGTCTTCGCCGCCCAGTTCTCGCTCTCGCACCTGGCCTGGCTACTCACCTACCCGGTCACCGGATGGCTCACCACCACAACCGGATTCACCACCACCTGGGTGACGCTGGCGGTGTTCGCCACCGTGGGAATCGCGGTCGCCCACCGGATGTGGCCTCGCCACGACCCGGAGCAGGTAATTCCCCCGCACATCGAGCCTCGCCCGCAGGCCACCGCGGACCAGCGACCCGAACTCGCCACCGCGGCCTGACCATCCCGATCGCCGCGCCGCCCAGCTTCCGGGCGGCGCGGCGGCGTGCATCCATCGACCGCTACTTCCAGGTCAGCAGCTCACCGACCGAGAGCCTGCCGTTCGGAATCGCATTCGGCGCACCCGCCGGCAGCGGATCCGGGTACCCGAGGGCGATGGCATGCCGCGGCAGCCATCCCGGCGCGAGCTCGAGCAATTCGGCTGCGCGAGAAACATTCTCGGCGGGATACAGGGTGGTCGGGCAACTGCCGAGCCCCTGTCCGGCGGCGGCCAGACACAGCGACTGGGTCAGCCGGCCCATGTCGAACTCGGTGTCGGCGAAGCCGTTGTCCTGCGAGGCCAGGACCAGCACCAGGGGCGCGGCGGCCAGATGGACGGCATAGCCGCCGAGCCGGGACAGCTCCCCCCGCGCCGCCGAATCGGTGACGGCGACGAAGCGCCAGGGCTGCCGATTGCGCGCGGAGCCGGTCCAGCGGGCCGTGTCGATGATGCGCTCGACCACGGGGATCGATACGGGATCCGCCCGGAAATGTCGCACCGCCCGCAGTCCCCGGATCGCTTCATCCACTCGGCAACCCTATCGGTTCGAGCGGTGCGCGGAGATTGCCGACCCGATGTCCGGGTACCCGCCGAACATCGGCACCTGCACCGAACGGGACGCATCATGCCCGATAGCCGGTGAACCGGCGGTGCGCCGCTCGTGCGGCTCTCGGTCCGGGCGCGGCGGAAGCGGTTCCCTTCCGCCGAATGTTCGTTTCTTCTCCCCGCTTGCCGCTTACCCTCGCCCGTGCCGGGTAAGCGGGCGGTATGGAACTTGTACATCTCGATCTCCGTGCCGGACCGTACGCTGTTCCGGTTCCGCCGATCCGGCCGTCGGAACCGATCCCGCCGGTGGAGCCGGGGCAGCCCATTCCGGAACCCGCGCCGCCCGTGCCCTTCCCCGCACCCGGACCACCGATTCCGGCGCCGCCGGATCCGCTTCCGGAGCCCGGGCCATCGGAACCTATTCCGCAGCTGCGCCCGCGGCTGCCGTCGGGTTGGGTAGCTCCACCGGGCTGTCGGTCAGGGTGATACGGCGGCCGTGGTGGGTCAGGGTGACGCTGTCGCCGGATTCGAGCCGGTAGGTGGTCGACTCAGCGGTGATGTGGACGGATATCCGGCTGCCGTGCCACAGGATTCGGAAGCACAGCCGATTCAGCTGCTCCGGGAGGCGCGGGGCGAAGCCGAGGTCGCCGTCGTGGTCGCGCATGCCGCCGAAGCCGCCGACGCAGGTGATCCAGGTACCTGCGACCGAGGCGATGTGGATGCCTGCGGCGACATCGTGGTGCAGGTCGTGCAGGTCGGTGAACGCGGCCTCGCGGAAATAGTCGTAGGCGAGCGCGAGGTGACCGATCTCGGCGGCGAGGACGGCCTGGGTGCACGCCGACAGTGAGGAATCGCGGACGGTCAGCGGGTCGTAGTACTCGAAGTTGCGGATCTTCTGATCGCGACCGAAGGCGTTGGGGCACAGGTACATTGCCAGCACGAGGTCGGCCTGTTTGACCACCTGCTGGCGATACAGATCGAAATACGGGTAGTGCAGCAGCAGTGGATAGTTCTCCGGCGGGGTGGCGGCGAAATCCCATGGGGCGTACCGGGTGAACCCTTCGGACTGCTCGTGTACCCCGAGTTCGTCGTTGTAGGGCAGATACATGGAGTCGGCACAGTGACGCCAGCGGGTGAGTTCCGCAAGCTCCACACCGAGCCGTTCGGCCAGATCGGGCCGCCGCGTACAGGATTCGGCGGCCTCGCGCAGGTTCCGAGCCGCCATCAGATTGGTGTAGATGTTGTTGTCGGCCAGGGCGGAGTACTCGTCGGGACCGGTCACGCCGTCGATGCGGAAGTCCCCGGCCGAGTCGTCGTGGCCCAGGCTCACCCACAGCCGCGCCGTCTCGACCAGCAGCTCGACACCGCAGTCGGTCTCGAACTGCTCGTCGCCGGTCGCGTCCAGGTAGCGGGCGGTCGCGTCGGCGATATCGGCATTCACGTGGACGGCCGCGGTGGCGGTCGGCCAGTACCCGGACGCCTCCTCACCGTTGATCGACCGCCACGGGAACATCGCCCCGGCCTGCCCCAACTCCCGGGCCCGCTGCCGCGCCTGCCCGAGGGTCGAGTGCCGCCAGCGCAGCGCGTCACCCGCCGCCATCGGCATGGTGTACGTGAGCACCGGCAACACATAGGTTTCGGTGTCCCAGAATGCGTGGCCGTCGTATCCGGGACCGGTGAGGCCCTTCGCGGGAATCGCCCGCGCCTCACCGCGCGCGCCCGCCTGCAGCACATGGAACAGCGCGAATCGCACCGCCTGCTGCAGCTCGGGAGGGCCGTCCAGTTCGATGTCGGCCTGCGCCCAGAAGTCGTCGAGATAGGCGCGCTGACGGTCGAGCAGTTGTTGCCAGCCGATCTCCAGCCCGGCCGCGAGCGCGGCCTCCACCTGGGCCCGCAGCGCGGACGCCGAGCGCCGCGCCGACCACCCGTAAGCCAGAAACTTGGTGAGGCACAGGCGATCCCCCGCGGGTACGCCCGCGGCGATCGTCATCCGGGCGAGGTCGTCCTCGGCGCGCACATCGCAGCGGGTGGCCACCCTGACATCGAACTCGTGGTCCATCGCGGCCGCCATGCGCAGCTGCGACCGCCGGGTGTGATGGACCAGCACCGCGAAGAGGTCGCGCGCCACGGCGCACTCCCCCACGAGCGGGTGATCGAGCGCCGCGGCCAAGCGGGGATCGTCCGGTTTCACCGGATCCGGTTCATTGGCGAGCAGATCCGACTGCACGACCACCTCGAGATCGCCATCGAGCGGCTCGACCTCGTAGCGGATCGCCGCCAGCGCCCGCTCGGTGAACGACACCAGGCGCTCCGAACGAATCCGCACGCGGCGGCCGGTCGGCGAGGTCCACACGGTGGAGCGGCGCAGGGTGCCGGACCGGAAATCCAGGACGCGGTCGTGCTCGACCGTATTGCCGTAGCGCAGATCCATCGGCTCGTCCTCGACGAGCAATCGGATGATCTTGCCGTCGGTCACATTGACGACCGTCTGGCCCTCCGCCGGATAGCCGTATCCGGCTTCGGCGTACGGCATCTTCCGGGATTCGTATAAGCCGTTGAGATAGGTGCCCGGTTTGCCGACCGGTTCGCCCTCGTCGAGGGTGCCGCGCAGGCCGATGTGCCCGTTGGACAGCGCGAAGATCGATTCGGTGCGCTGCAGCGCATCGAGATCGAGCCCGCGCCAACGCAACTCCCAGGGCGCTACTTCGAATCTCGCATCACTCATGAGGATTCCTGCAAGTCGGCCAGGTCGTGGACGACGACGTCGGCTCCGGCCCGGTACAGCTGATCGGTATGGTCCGGGTCGCCGGTGCGGTCGACGCCGACGACGAATCCGAACGCGCCCGCGCGGCCGGCCTCCACTCCGGCGACCGCGTCTTCGAACACCGCCGCGGCCCGGGGATCGACGCCCAGGGCGTCCGCGCCCGCCAGGAACCCATCGGGTGCGGGCTTGCCGGGCAGCCCACGCTCCTCGAACGTGTTCCCGTCGATGCGGATCTCGGCGTAGCGATCCAGACCGGTGGCGGCCAGCACCGCCGCGGCGTTCGCCGACGAGGATACGATGCCGATCCGCAGACCGGCCCGCTGCACAGCGGTAAGATAGTGCACCGACCCGGGGAAGGCGCGCACGCCTTCTCGCTCGATCAGCGTGTGCACGAGCTCGTTCTTCTTCTCACCGATGCCATGCACGGTCTGCGCGTCGGGACCGTCTTCGTCGGAGCCCTCGGGCAGCTCGATGTCCCGAGACTTCAGGAATTCGCGCACTCCGTCCAACCGAGGTCTCCCATCCACGTACAGTTCGTAGTCCCGCTCCGAGAAGGGCTGGAATCCAGCGCCGCAGCGCTGGTGCAGAAAGTCGTCGAAAGCGCTCTTCCACGCCTGCTCGTGCACCCCGGCGGAGTCGGTCAGCACGCCGTCCATGTCGAACAACACCGCGCTGATCGCACCCGGCAGCCCCAGGCGGGTCCCGGTGTCCCGGTCGTCGTGGTCCATACCGGTGCCGTACCCGCGGCAACCTCGAACAAACACGATTCCCCCGGCGCGAGATGTTTCGCGGTGATTCTCCCGGTTACTCGACCGACTGCCGGCAGTCCGGCCGGCGCTCACGACAGCGGAAAGGCGAAAAACATGCTGATGCTCACCCCCACTGCCGTCGAGGCAGTTCGCGATATCACCTCCGGAGAAGGCGCGCCGCAGGACGCCGGACTGCGGATCTCCACCCCCGATGACGCCCAGAGCTTCCACCTGGCCGTCGCCGCCGAGCCGTCGCAGGACGACGAGGTGCTGACCGCCGAGGGAGCCCGCGTCTTCATGGACCGCAAGGCCGCCGAATTCTTCGACGACAAGATTCTCGACGCCGGCCTCGACGCGAAGGGTAATGCCACCTTCGTGGTCGGACCGCAGGCCGCCACCTCCTAGACCCGCCCGCGACCATGTCGGCGAATCTGGCTCGGAAACTGATCGAGTCGCACCTGGTGTCCGGTGCGATGACGCCGGGTGCGGAGATCGCGATCAGGATCGACCAGACACTGACCCAGGACGCCACCGGCACCTTGGTGATGCAGGAACTCGAGGCCTTGAACCTCGAGCGGGCGCGCACCGAGGTCAGCGTTCAGTACGTCGACCACAATCTGCTGCAGACCGATGAGAAGAACGCCGAGGACCACGAATATCTCCGCACGGCCGCCCAGCACTTCGGCCTGTGGTTCTCCAAGGCGGGCAACGGTGTATCGCACCCGACGCACATGCAGCGGTTCGGGATACCGGGCAAGACTCTCGCGGGTTCGGATTCGCACACTCCGGCGGCCGGTGCGCTGGGCATGCTGGCCATCGGAGTGGGCGGATTGGAAGTGGCGCTGGCGATTACGGGTCGGCCGCTGCACCTGAGGATGCCCCAGGTGTGGGGTGTCCGGCTGGAAGGCGAACTGCCGCAGTGGTGTTCGGCCAAGGATGTCATTCTCGAGATGCTGCGCCGCCACGGCGTGAGCGGCGGGATCAACCGCATCATCGAGTATCACGGCCCGGGCCTGTCGAGTCTGTCAGCGATGGATCGCCATGTGATCGCGAACATGGGCGCCGAACTCGGGGCCACCACAACGGTATTCCCGAGCGACGCGGCCGTACAGGCCTTCCTCCGTGAGGAGGGACGCGAGAACGATTGGGTCGAGCTGGCCGCGGATGCCGACGCCGGTTACGACCTCGAGGACTCGATCGACCTGTCCACCGTCGAGCCACTCATCGCGAAGCCGTCCTCGCCCGGCAACGTGGTGCCGGTACGCGAGGTCGCGGGCACCGATATCGCGCAGGCGGTGATCGGCTCCAGCGCCAATCCCGGCCTGCGCGATTTCGCGATCGCGGCCGCCATGGTGGCCGGGCGGCAGACCGTGCCACAGGTCAGTTTCGACGTGAACCCCACCTCGCGGGAGATCCTCACCGATCTGACCGCGATGGGGGCCGTCACCGACCTGGTGGCCGCCGGGGCTCGCATCCATCAGGCCGGATGCCTGGGCTGCATCGGCATGGGCCAGGCGCCGGCCATGGGTCGCAACTCACTGCGCACCATGCCGCGCAACTTCCCCGGCCGCTCGGGCACGAAGGAGGACTCGGTCTGGCTGTGCTCGCCGGAAACCGCCGCGGCGTCGGCGCTCACCGGCGTGATCACCGATCCGCGGGAGTGGGCGCGCACCGTGCGCATGGACTACCCGAAGCTCGATCTGCCCGCACGCGCCGCGATCAACACCATGATGCTGGTCGCCCCACTGGATCCGGAACAGGCCCGGCAGGTGCGGCCGGTGAAAGGGCCCAATATCTCCAGCCTGCCGCCCCTGGCCCCGCTGCCCGAACGGATCGAGGGGCCGGTGCTGCTGAAGGTCGGCGACAATATCTCGACGGACGAGATCTCTCCCGCCGGAGCACGGGCCCTGCCCTTCCGGTCCAACATCCCCAAGCTGGCGATGTTCACCTTCACCCAGATCGACGAGACCTATCCGGAACGGGCACAACGGGTTTCCGAATCCGGCCATCTGATCGTCGGCGGCGAGAACTACGGTCAGGGCTCCTCCCGCGAGCACGCCGCGATCACCCCCCGCTACCTCGGACTGCGAGCGGTCATCGCCAAATCCTTCGCCCGCATCCACTGGCAGAACCTGGCCAACTTCGGTGTCCTGGCACTCGAATTCGCCGATCCCGCCGACTACGACGGCATCGACCGTGACGACTTCCTGCGCATCGACGATCCGGGCGAGATCGCGCACCGGACGACATTGCAGGTGCTCAACATGAGCAAGGAAACGACTTTCACCGTCCGGCATCGTCTTTCGCCACGACAGGTACAGGACGTCCTGGCCGGCGGCCTGATACCCCGCCTGGCGCAACGCGCGTAACCAACATGGAAGAGAGGTGTGCCGGGAACAGCGACAACGTCGAGCCCACGTAAGGCAAGTCTTCCGGAAAGGAGCCCACCATGCTGCGGCGAATTGCCCACCCCATGCTCGCGACCGTCTTCGTCGTCGACGGAATCGACACTCTCACCAATCCGGATCCCCGGGTCAAGACCGCGACCTCCGCAGTGCAGAAGGGCGAGCAGAAGCTCCCACCGCAGCTGGCGAAGTACCTGCCCGGCGATCCGGGGCGCGTGGTCCGGATCAATGCGGCGGTCCGCATCGGCGGCGGTGTGCTGCTGGCGCTCGGGAAGCTGCCGCGGCTGTCCACCGCGGTGCTCGCCGCGACCGTGGTCCCCGCGGCGCTGTCCGAACCGGGATACTGGAGCGAGGAGGACCCGGAGCGGCGCGCGGCGAAACGCACTGCGCTGCTGAAGGATATGAGCCTGCTGGGCGGCCTGCTGATCGCCTCCACCGATCGGCAGGGCAAGCCCTCGCTCGGCTGGCGCGGCCGTCGCGCCCTCGACAAGCTCCACTCGGAAACCGGCCCGGCCCACGATCGCGTCGCCCAGCTCGCCGATGCCGCGAAGGAACACGGACCGGAACTGGCCGCGACACTACGGGAGCAGGGTGAACGCCTCGCCGAGTCCGCCCGCGAGCATGGTCCCGAACTCGTTGCGGCAGTGCGTGATCGGGGCGAGCGCCTCGCCGAGGCCGCACAGCACCGCGGCGAACAGCTCGCGGAGACCACCCGTGATGTCGGCGCCCAGTGGGGCAGGACCGCCTCCGAACGCGGCGGCCATCTCCTCGATGCGGCGCGCGAGCACGGCGGCCACCTCGCCGAGAGCGCACGGGAACACGGCGGGCCGCTCGCGGACACCGTACGGGAGCACGGGGCACAGCTCGCCGGAACCGCGCGGGAGCAGGGCGCACAGCTGGCCACCACCGCGCGCGAGCGCGGCGGCCGGCTCGCACGGGCCGCGCGGGAACGCGGTGAGCGGGCGGCGGACGCGGCTCGCGACGCCGCCGGCCGGACACGATGACGGGAGCCGACACCATGACGTCTCAGCACGTCGTATCCCGAACGGCCCGAACGGGTTTGTGGCTGTGCGCGGCGGCGACGGCGGTCGCCGTCGCCGCCGGCTGCGCGAACAGCACCGCGCCGGGCGTTCCGGGAACCGGTGCGCCGCAGCCCTCCGGGCAGTCGTCCGGCGGGCCCACCATCACCGCGGATGCCGCGCAGCGGCTCTGCGACATGATCCGGTCCGAGGTCGACAAGTGGCGCGCCGACGGCCCCACCGAGGCACGACTGAAATTCAATGCCACCGTTCAGGATTGGGCGTTGCGCAACAACGGCGTGAATTTCGCGGTGATGCGCAATCGCTCGGTCATCGACCAGACCACCACGGCCGCCTGCCCGGATGTCCGCGACGCGGCCGTGCAGGCGATCCAATTCCCGGACCTGGCTTCGGGATTGGTCGGCTTCTGACATCCGCCGGGGCGAGCCGTGCCGCCCCGGCGAGATCGGTCACCGCCCCGGCGAGATCGGTCACCCGCTCAATTCGCGAGGGATTCGGCGCGGAGCTGCCCGAGGGTCTTGGCCAGAATGCGCGATACCTGCATCTGCGAGACGCCGAGGCGTGCGGCTATCTGATTCTGGGTCATCGACTCGAAGAATCGCATCACCAGGACCCGGCGCTCCCGATCCGGCAGCTGGGCGATGAGCGGCCGGACCGCGAGCAGCTGGTCCACGTGTTCGTAGCCGGCCTCTTCGTCCCCCAGCGCGTCCAGCATCGCCAGCGGAGTGTTCTCCCCGTCATCCGGGCAGGCCGCTTCCAATGAGGCGCTCTGGTAGGCGTTGGACGCCAGCATCGCCTGGGTCAGCTCTTCCGGATCGACCTCCAGCTCGGCGGCCAGTTCGCGGGCCTTCGGCATCCGGCCCAGGCGCTGGGCCAAGATCTCGATGGCGGTGCCCAGCCGGACCTGGGTCTCCTTGATTCGCCGCGGCACCCGCACGGCCCAGGTGCTGTCCCGGAAGTAGCGGCGGACCTCACCCATGATGGTCGGGACCGCGAAGGACAGGAAGCGGGAGCCGCGATACACATCGAAACGGTCGATGGATTGGATCAGCCCGAGCCGTGCGACCTGGAGCAGGTCTTCGAATGCTTCGCCGCGACCGGAAAACTTGCGTGCGATGTGATCGGCCAGCGGCAGGCAGCGATCTATCGCTTCCTCTCGCAAGGCGCTTCGCTCGGGAGCATCGGTTTCGACGGCTACAGCCAGTTGTTTGAGCAGCGGCTCGATATCGTCGTAGCTGTCACCCGTCATCGGAATCACCCCGTATTCGGCTGAACTGCATGAAGATGGGGTACCCAGTTCTCGCACCATTGAACGCCTTCTTTGCAATTGGCTGCAAATTACCAGGTCAGGCGCATACCCGCCGGCATCACGCGCAACTCCCGCATCAGTTGATCAAAGCGCTGCGACAGCAGGTATTTCGCTGTTCAGCAAAATGTTGGTAATCCAAGTTTGAGCGCTCGTACACCGGGAACAGCCAGGATGCCTCAATCGCGTAGAAAGGAATAATCATGATCATCCTGGGCCTAATTCTGCTGATCGTGGGAATTGTTTTCGGCCTCTCGATCCTGACGACCGTCGGCGTTGTCCTGATGCTCGTCGGCGCAGTCGCCTGGCTGCTCGGTATGGCCGGCCGCCCGATCGGCGGTCGCTCCCATTATTGGTGACGCACCGTTCGCCGCAGAACATTTCGTAAACCGGACGAACACATGCAGCCGGCGATCGCACACATCAGCGCAACACCCGACATCCCCTGACCTCATCGATTTCGATTGCAGGCCAGGGGATACTGCTACCCCACACACCCGTTCTGCGAGGCAGAAGACACCAAACACCGTGGAATCAACAGCCTTCGACGAATGGCGTGGATCGAGCACGTTCGTGGAGCGTCAGCAGCAGATGGTCGAACCTCGTCCGCAGCCCGGCGCTCGAATCGGCGATCGAAGGCAGGTCCGCGACCAGCTGGGTCGCGAGCAGGCGCAATTTCATATTGGTTTCCTGAGACCGCCAGATCAGAATGCGAAACGCCTGATCCGGGCTGACGCCGTAGACGAGCATGAGCGCGCCCTTGGCCTGCTCGACCACCGCTCGCGCGGCGTACAACTCCGGCAGCCGGTCGTCGAGAGTCTCCCGGCTGTGCTCGGCGAGCGTCTCGGTCATGTCCATGTAGTACCCGGCAGTTCCGACCACCTGGCCTGCTTCGTCGAGCATTTGATCACCCACGACCAGTACGTCGTGCACTTCTCCGGCGGTGTCGACGATGCGGTGACGACTGCAGAACGGCTCCCCACACCCATCACCGATTCGAACGCCCGGGTGCCCTCGGGTGAGATATCGCCGCCCTCTGTCACACCGCGATTATCCGCCCACCCGGTCATTCCCGGGAAACAGGCCCAACACGGCCTTTCCATGGTGTTCCGGACGAGCGAGACGGGACTCGCGAGTAACCTCATGGCAATGGACCCGGCACAGTCGACCGTCGGCGTTGAGGAAGAATTCCTGCTTGCGGACCCTGTGACGGGTGCGCCCGCAGCGAACAACGCAGAGGTGGCACGGACCGCCGCCGAGAGCGGGATCGACCTGAAGCTGGAACTCACTCGATGCCAGGTGGAGACGAATACCCGCGTGCACTCCAGCACGGCCGAGTTGATTCAGGAATTGCGCAAGTTACGCCTCGGTGTGACATCCTGCGCCGAGCAGAACGGCGCTCGTCTGCTCGCGGTGGCCATTCCGCCGACCGTTCCGCACCAGTTCCCGTTCACCGACACACCCCGATACCGGCGCATCGAGCAACATTTCGGCCTGCTCGCCCATGAGCAGGGGCTCTGCGGTTGCCATGTCCACGTCGCGGTTCCGGATCGAGAAACAGCCCTCCAGGTCAGCAATTTCGTGCGCCCCTGGTTGCCGCTGTTCCTGGCACTGACCGCGAATTCCGCGATCTACCGCAGCGTCGACAGCGGGTTCGCCAGTTGGCGAAACATTCTGTGGCAACGCTGGCCCAGCGCCGGACCTCCACCCTATTTCACGTCGACCGAGGATTACGACGCCCTGGTCGCCATGATGATTTCGAGCGGCTCCATTCTCGACGAGACGATGGTGTATTGGGACGTCCGCCCGTCCTTGAACTATCCGACCGTCGAGATCCGGGTCAGCGACATCCCCGCCACGGTCGAGGAGACCGCCCTGCTCGCCACCCTGGTGCGAGCCACGGTAATGACCGCGCGAAATTCATTGGAGCAAGGGATCATCGCACCTGCGGTCCAGCATGAATTGCTGCGCGCGGCGTATTGGAAGGCTGCTCGTACGGGCATCGACGGCAACGGTGTCTACCCTATGAACGGCAGTGTCATGCCGGTTCGCGCGCTACTCGCCGAACTCGTCGATCACGTCGGGCCGGCACTCGAGGAGTTGGGTGACCGCGACTTCGTCACCAGCACCCTCCGGACCGTACTCGCCCGCGGCAATGGCGCGCGTCGCCAACTCGGGGCCTTCCGGATACGTCGAGACGTCGGCGATGTCATCACCGAGCTGGCGAATGCCACCCTGGAGGGCTGCCACCGGCACCCCGTCAACCTGCCTACCTGAGAACGATCACATCGCCGGAGGTCGCTGTCACCACGAAGTCCCCGGCCTGTTCGGTTGCAGGCCAGGGGATTTCGGTCCGGATTCCGCGAGACGCGGCGGGCTGGGCGTTGCTGCTCTGCCGACGCGCCCGGATGCACGGCCTGTTTCTCGGCGCACTCGTGCGCGGCCGGTAGCCGCACCTGATCACCGAAGGCCTCTACGGCGAACGGTGCAACGGCTTCAGTCCGACCGACCGCGCGGGATGCGGCCACGCCCGAGTGATTCATCGAGGCCGAAGTGGGTATCGCGCCACTATGGCGACCTCCGTCGACAAACTGCTGCACGCGCTGACCAGGGCGGTGAACACGCTCGCGCAGACCGATATCCGATTCGCGGTGGCCGGTGGGTGCGCGGTGTACGCCCGCGGCGGTCCGGCATCCGAACACGATGTGGACCTGTTCATCAAGCCCGCCGATGTCTCCCGGGCCCGCAGCGCCCTGGTCGCGGGCGGTTTGCGCATCGCCGACGCCCCGGAGGACTGGCTCACCAAGGCATACGACGGGGACGTCCTGATCGACCTGATCTACCGCCCCAGCGATCGCGAGGTCACCGACGAGATGCTGGATCGCGCCGAGGTCATGCGCATCGGGTCCGCGGTGGCGCCGGTCATCAGCGGAACCGATCTGATGATCGACAAGATGCTGGTGTTCGACGCGCACCGACTGGACCTGGCGCCGCTGCTCCGAATCGCCCGGGACCTGCGTGAGCAGGTCGACTGGACCGAGGTGCGCGCACAGACCCGGCACTCGCCCTACGCCCGCGCGTTCCTCGGCCTGCTGGCCGACCTCGAGGTGATCGGAGTGCCGTCATGAGCGAATTCCCGCAATACGACACGGCGCACGTCCATCGAGCGCTGGCCGAGGATCCCCGGACCTCCGAACTCGGCGTCCAGGTGCGGCTGCAGGCCGGCGTCGTGGTGCTGACCGGCGCGGTGACCACCGAGGAGCGCCGGCGGCAGGTGGAACTCGTTGTACGCGAACAACTTCCCGAATCCCGAATCCGCAACGAGGTCCGCGTGACCCCGCCGAGGACACCCGGGACCATCGAAACGCTCGGGACGTGACCCGGGAAAGGACAGTGGCACATGCGGATAGCGGCCGTTGGCGATGTACACGTGGGCACCGATTCCCAGGGCCTGTACCGTCCCGCGCTTGAGGACCTGCACCGGCACGCGGACGTCCTGCTCCTCGCCGGGGATCTGACGAAGTGCGGCACCGTGGCCGAGGCCCAGGTCGCCGCGCGTGAGTTCTCCGGGCTCGGCATCCCGGTTGCGGCGGTACTCGGCAACCACGATTATCACGGGGATGCGGCGGAGGAGGTCGCCGCCGTCCTCGCGGATGCTGGAATCGTGGTGCTCGAGGGCACGGGCGTCGCTTTCAGCATCGACGGGACGATGCTCGGCATCGCCGGCACGAAAGGCTTCGGCGGCGGCTTCGCGGGCCGGTGCGCGAGCGTCTTCGGCGAACCCCTGATGCGGGAATTCGCCTCGCACACCGTTGATCTCGCCAACGCACTGCACACGGCGCTGAGTGCGCTCGACACCGATATCCGTATCGCCCTGACCCACTACTCGCCCATCGAGGCCACCCTCGCCGGCGAGCCCCGCGAGATCTATCCCTTCCTCGGTTCCTACCTGCTCGGTGAGGCCATGGACACGGCCGGCGCCGACCTCGCCCTGCACGGCCACGCCCATGCGGGCACCGAGCACGGCGAGACGCCCGGTGGGATACCGGTCCGCAATGTGGCCCAGCCCGTGCTGGGCACCGCGTACGCGGTCTACGAGCTCCACCCGGCCCCGCCCGTGCCCGCCACCCGTTCCCGCGCGTCCAGCTGACCCGCGGCGTCACACCTCGATCCGCTCGCCCAGAACCACCGTGCGGTGGCGGGGCAGCCGGAAGTAGTCGGCGACGTCGGCCGAGATATAGGGGGCGATCATGCTGTCGCCGAAGAACAGTGCCGCGCCGAGGATTCCGAGCGCCGCCAGGACGTCCACCGGGCGCCGGACGGACGATTCCTGCCCTCGTCATCCCGGGCGAGTTTCCCCACGCAGCCGGGTGAGCTCCACGACGACCGGGTACCCGCACTGCACCACGTCGAATTCCGCACTGCTCACCGCGATCGAATCGGTCAGCGTTTCCACGAAATGCCAGCCGAAACTGTGCTCGATCAATCCGGCATCGCTCCCGGTCACCGCGCCCACGCGCACCCGGACCCGCTCTTCGTCGAACCGGAAATCACACTCGATCGAGGCGTTCGGCACAGCAGCCGCGATCAATGTCGTCGCCACCTCGTCCAGTGCGACCCGCACATCGGTCACCACGTCGATCGTGAAATCGGCTGTGAGCATGATGGTTTCGGCGAGCGCGCGCAGCATCGCCAATTGCCCGGCGACCGCCGGGATGCGCAGTGCCACCCGACCGGTCAGAGCGGGTGACTCCAGCGCTGCGGAGTCGGTGAACCGGTGCGCCTTACCGTTGTTCTGCCGGTCGGTGAATAGCGGGCTCGGCGCTCGGCCGTCGCCGATCCTGTCACCCTGTGGCGATTCACTCATCGGTCACCACCCCATCGAATCAATCCCGTTTTGCGATCGGTCCCCGTTTTCGTTCATCGCGTACCCCGCGAAGCGGTCGGGAAACCGGCGGAACTCATCGATCGGGTATTTGCTCGTGCACGGTCGACAGCGGGCCCGGGCCGGATCTGCCGATCAGTTGCTCGACAGGTCCTGCTCGCGATGGACCAGGGTCCTGACCCCGGTCACGTCGAGTACTCGTTCGACCGCGCGCGGCGCGTTCGGTACGAGAATGCCGACACCACACCGGGTGGCATGCTGAACGGCATCGAGCAACACGACCGCATTGCGCACGCTCAGGAATCGCGTACGACGCAGATCCACGATCACCACGGGCGGCGCGGCATCGACGGCGACGGACAGCGCGGTCCGGAACGCGGGCAACCCGTTCATGTCGAGCTCGCCCGTGACCGCGATGATGAGGCAATCGGTGATTCCGGTCCCAGCGGTCGGCCGTCCGTTCCCATTGGGCGTGCGGCGCGAGCGGCGGCCGGTTATCTCATTCGCAACAAGGCTATGTGCGAGGGACACCGTTGACATGACATACCTCCCAGCAGGGAGTGGCCGATCCGCTCGACGACAGAGCGTTCGGGCGCGGGTCGTATCGACAACACGCTCGAACGGTGAGAAGGCATGCGGGATCGGGATCGGCTGGAGTCTCAACCTGGATTCAGTCTGCCACCGGACCACCGGGGTGGCTACTCCCGGCCCGTTTCACCATGCCCTGTCCGGGTATCGCGGCATCGAATGGACACCGGGGTCCCCGGGGCCTCACCCGGGACCAGCTCTACAACGAGGCCGAGCAGCGTAATATCAAGGGCCGCTCCAGCATGTCCAAGGCTCAGCTCGCGCATGCTCTCGGCCGCGATTGATCCATCGAGGCAGGAGGCGAACGACGATGCCGCGCTCGGCGGCGCTACCCATTCGGATCCACCGGACCGCTCCGTGGAGCCGCAATCGGCTGATGCGTTCCTCGGACCGTCTGCAGGCGGCCTGGCGGATGGTCGCGGTGCTCGTGGCCGTGGCATCCGTTCCGCTGGCGGTCGTCATGGGAATCTCGGCCGCCACCACCACCGGCGCGCACATCCGCGCCGAGAACGCCGCCAAGACCGCTGTGACGGCCACGGTCGTCTCCGATCCCCTCGGCATCGCGGTTCCGGTCGGCCAGGGGGTGGTGGCGTCCGGACCGCCGCAGGCCACCGTGGCGTGGAATATCCACGGCCGCAACGATATCGCCGTGGTTGTCGTCCCGAACTCGGCGAAGCGGGGCAGCACCGTGACCCAGTGGCTGGACTCCTCGGGGCGGGCCACCACCGCGCCGCGGCCCACGTCCGACGCGGTGGTCCAGGGCATCGACACCGCCATCCTGACAGTGATCGCAACCTGCTGCGGCGCAACCGTTCTGGTCTGCTGTGCCGACCGCATCCTCCTGCACCGCCACCACGCCGCCTGGGCGCGCGAATGGCGAGACTTCGCCCCGGGGATCGGACACAACAAACCGTCCTGACTCCGGCACTCGCGCGAGGCGATGCCCAGGCAATTGCACACGCCAGGCCAACGCCATGATCCTCGAAGCCCTCTGACCGTTCGGAGTGTCGGAGTCAGGCGGCCGCGCCTCGGAGGCGCAGTGCTGCAACGGGAATGAAAGCCACCCGCACCAATACCCGTACCGGGCGGGTGTCAGCCCAGAGCGGCGGTGCGCAGGGCGGCAGCGAGACACGCGGCCGGGTCGGGCATGGGTGTGGGCAGGCGGGCCAGCAGGAGTCGGCGGGTTTCGGTGGGGCCGCCCCGGACCGGGAGGGCCCGGACGCCGGCGGGCAGGGCCGGGCGTGCGGAGGCGGGGATGGTGGTGATCCCGGCGCCGGAGGCGACGAGCTGGAGTTTGGCGAGCCAATCGTGGGCGGTGTGGACGATCTCGGGGCGTTCGCCGAGCCCGGGCCAGACGCCCATGGCGTGCTCACCGTGCGAGCCCGCGATCCAGTGCCGGCCGTGCAGGTCGCGCACGTCGATGTAGTCGCCCCGCGCGAGCGGGTGGTCCGCTGGAACCGCCACCAGCAGTGGGCGTTCCGCGAGGACCTGCGTCAGCAGGGCGGGAGTCTCGCCGTCCAGCGGGCGGAACGGCGGCGCCGAGGACACCAGCGCGAGATCGATCGTGCCCGCGCGCAGCGCCCGGACCAGCGCGGGCGTGCGGCCCTCGCGGGTGATCACGGTGATCCCCGGATGCGTACGCCGCAACTCGGCCAGCGCGTGCGGCACCAGCCAGGCCCCGGCCGTCGGGAACCAGCCCAACCGCACGCTGGCCCGATCCTCCGGCAGTCCGGCCAATTCCCTTGCGGTGGCATCCATCTGGTCGATCACCGCGGCCGCGCGCCGCGCCACCACCTGCCCGGCGGGTGTCAGCCGCACCCCGTCGTGGCGCCGCTGCAGCAGCGCGGTGCCCGCCGCCCGCTCCAGCGCGGCGATCTGCCGCGACACCGCCGACTGGGTGTACCCGAGCGCGGTCGCCGCGGCGGTGAGCGTTCCACGTTCGGCCACCTCCCGGAAGACACGCAGCGCGGTCAGGGACGCATCACCGAAGGCCATGACATTCACGCATACCACCTCTGAGTGATTCTCGCTGGCCACATGCCCTGGCCCTTTCCAGCGTTGGTTGGCATGAGCCGGATACGCACGATCGGAGGATCCGAATGACAAGCCCCGCAATCGCTCTCGTCACGGGCGCCACCCAGGGCCTCGGGCCGGCGCTGACCGAAGGGCTCGCTCAGCGGCTCAGCCCGGCGGACACCGTCTATCTCATGGGCCGGAACCCGGACCGGGTGATGCACGCCGTGGAGAGCCTGCCCGCCGGCGGCGCCCAGGTCCGGGGGCGAACTCCTCGACGTGGCCGACCCGCACGCGGCCGACCGCCTCGCCGCCGAACTGCGAAACCGCCACGGCGGCATCGACATCGTGTTCGGCAATGCCGTCATGCGGGTCGGACCCGACGACGACCCGCGCCGGATCGTCGCCGACTACGCGGAGGTCAACAACTTCGGCACCGTGGTGGGACGTCACCCGCGCACCCACTCCGGCGCAGGCCGCCGCACAGCTACTCGAGCTCGCGTTGAAACCGGCCGGGCCGCAGCACTACGGGCAATTGATCCGCTATGGCAGCGTCGTGCCGTGGTCGCCCGGCGAGAGCGGATAATCCCGCCGATAGCGGTCCCGAACGGGCGATCCGCTTCGGGCCTTCACCATTGCACCTGGTCACAAAGCCAACCAGGCAGTGAATTCGAAGTGTACGGTAGGTGAACGACCAGTGGCCGAGCCGAGAAGACTTCAGCGATCATTCGGCAAATTCCTGCATTTTCCTGGCATAACGGACGGGCAACGAGATAGCGTCGGGTTCCGTCGATTGCACCAAGGGCAAAGTCGGAACGAATTGCCCACGTGGTGATGTTTCGCTCGACGGTTGACGGCATGGGTCGGGGGATCCCGCCGAGCGGAGGACCGCAATCATGAACAGAGTCCAGAAATCGACAACAACGGCATACGCACGTTCACCACAGGGTGAGCGGGCCACCGCGCCGGCGAAGATCCTGGTGGTCGAGAGCAATCCGGCCGTCGCCGAGATCACGGTGCTGGTGCTCGCCGCGGCGGGCTACCACACCTTCCAGAACGCCAGCGGACGGCAGGCCCTGCGCACCCAGGACCGCCTGAAACCCGATGTCATCCTGCTGGACCGGGCGGTGCCAGATGTCGCGGCGGCCGAGCTGTGCCGCGAGCTGCGCGCGCGGACCACCGCGCCCATCATCGCGCTCAGCACCGACCACAATCCCGAATCCCTGGAAACGATCCTGACCGCGGGTGCTTCGGAATGCCTGCTCCTGCCGGTGCATACCCGCGAACTGCTGGAATGCATCGCCTTCCGGCTGCGCGCCCACCGGGCGCCGGGCGCGAGCGCCGACGCCAAGCACGAAACCACACCGGATCCCAGGCCCTACGCCGCGGCCTGAACCGCGGCCGCCGAAACCGACAGACCCCTGCCAGGCGACGCCGCCGGGCAGGGGATGGGATTCCGGCGGCATCAACTATTCGGGACCATGCCTCGGGATACCGACGAGACCCACCCGGGCAGTACCGGACGGGCACCCGGTGTCACTGCCGATCTGCAGCGTAGTCCCCAAAACGGCTGTGCGCGTTGATATCCGCCGTCCGGGAGCTGACATCTTCGTGAACTGAATCCGCCTGTGCCCCTTCCGCTCCACTCCGCCGCGACCCGGCGGATCCGCACCGGTGCGCCGCCGGGCCGGCCGGCCGCCGGGCCGCGAGCTGTGGTCGCTCTCGGCCGGAGTCGATAGGGTGCGGCGGTGAATACAGCGGAATTCGTTCAGCGGGGTAGCACGGTCGTGGATCGGCTGTCCACCACACAGTCACCGCCGCCGTGGCAACTGGTGGTCGGGACCGGTGTGGTGGCGCTGCTGCTGGTGGCGTTCCGGCCGACGTGGCGGATTCTGCGCAATGCGGTGACCATCGCCCACGAGGGCGGGCACGCGTTCACGGCGCTGCTCACCGGGCGGCGGCTCAACGGCATCCGATTGCATTCGGACACTTCCGGACTCACGGTGTCGAGCGGGAAACCCTATGGACTCGGCATGATCCTGACCACCGCGGCCGGTTACCCCGCGCCCGCGCTGCTGGGACTGGCCTACGCGGCGCTGCTGGGCGCGCATCGCCTCACGCTCATGCTGTGGCTGACCATCGCGCTGCTGCTGGTGCTGCTGGTGAAGGTGCGCAACTGGTACGGCCTGCTGTCGATCCTGGTGACCGGCGGCGTGGTGTTCGCGGTGTCCTGGTTCGGCAGCGACACCACCCAGGCGGCGCTGGCGTATCTGGCGGCCTGGTTCCTGCTGCTGGCGGCGGTGCGGCCGGTGATCGAGCTGCAGCGCAATCGCGCACACGAGCCGAACTCCGACGCCGACCAGCTGGCCCACCTGACCCGGATCCCGGGCCTGCTGTGGGTGCTGGCCTTCGGCGCGATTGCGCTGTGCTCACTGGCCTTCGGCGCGCGGCTGCTGCTCGCGGATGTGACCGGGGTCTGCGTGCCCCCGCTCACGCACAGCACCTGCGCGGCGTCAACCGCCGGGTGAGCATTCTCCCACCTCAGGGCGAGAGTGGTATCGCTGCAAGGTTTCTGGTGAACGGGGACTAACATTCGCCCTACACCGTCCGGGTGATCCCGAACACCGGATTTGCCCGGATCTTTGGCCCGCCCGCACCGCAGGCGGGCACTCCATCGTTGCGGCAAGGAGGGATTCGGGATGGAACGACCGGCATGGGCCCCGGAGGGCGTGGACATGACCCGGCCCAGCCCCGCGCGCATGTACGACGCGCTACTGGGCGGCTCGCACAACTTCGAGGTCGACCGGCAGGCCGCCGCGGCGGGCAAGTCGCTGGTCCCCGACCTGCCGCGGCTGGCGCTGAGCAATCGGGCCTTCCTGCGGCGCGCGGTGCGCTTCCTGGTGGATTCGGGTGTGCGGCAGTTCCTCGACATCGGTTCCGGCATTCCGACCGCGGGCAATGTGCACGAGGTGGCGCATGCCATCGATCCGGAGTGCCGGGTGCTCTACGTCGATATCGATCCGGTGGCCGTGGCCCACTCCCGCGCCATCCTGCGGGGCAATGACCGGGTGGCCGCCATCGAGGCCGACCTACGCGAGCCCGCGGCGCTGCTGGAGCAGGCGCGGGGCACCGGCATCATCGACTTCGACCAACCTGTCGGCATCCTTCTCATTGCGGTCCTGCACCTGATGAGCGACGACTACGCCCCCATCGACAAGGTCAACGCACTCCACGACGCCGTGCCCGTCGGCAGCTACGTCGCGATTTCGCATCTCACCTCGGCCACGCGCCCCGACGACGCGGCGAAGCTGGTGGAGAACTCGCACAATGTCAGCAAGATAGGACTGCAGTTCCGCAGCCGCGACGAGATCGCCGCGCTGTTCGGCAAGTGGGAGCCGATCGAGCCCGGTGTGGTGGAATTGCCGCTGTGGCGGCCGGAATCCGACCGTGACCAGCATGAGGCGCCGGGCCGTTCGCTGGGACTGGCGGGTGTGGGCCGCAAGGCCTGAGTGGTTCGGACGAGTCAGGGGCAGGGGGTCACCGGTGGCAGCACACGAGTTGGCGGTCCGATGGGCCGCCGCTCTCGATGGCGCGGTCGCGCCGACGCTCACCCGGGCCCAGGTGGAGGATCTGCTCGACGGTTTCGGTGACCGCCTGATCGCGGCCGTGCGCGGCACCGGGGACATGTCGGTGGCGCGGGAGGCCGCGGTCGCCCTGGTGGCCGCCAACTACCGTGACCCGCTGGCCGTGCACCGCTCGGTGCTGGTGCTGTGCAAGGACCTGGTGACCGACGCCTGCCCCGACCCCGGCTGCGCGGACTACGGGCCGGTCCGCGATCGCGCCATCGAACTGGCCGCGGAATTCGCCGCCGAGTTCACCGCCGGGCTGCGCAATGTGGCGCTGGCCGAGCAGGAGACGACGCTCGGCGCCGCCCTCACCGCGGTCCAGGAGGCCGAGGCGCGCCGCCAGCTGTCGGAGGCGCGGTTCCAGGCCATCTTCGAGGGGGCGTCGGTGGGCATCGGCACCGTCGATGCCGCCACCGGCAAGGTGGTCGACGTCAACAACGCCTTCGCCGACACCCTGGGCGTCGCCGCCGAGTCCATGCCCGGCCATACCGTGGCCGACATTCTCGGCCCCGAGAACATCGGTGAGGCGTTCTCCCTGTTCCAGCGCCTGCTCTCCGGTGAGATCGACCGCTTCCGCTTCGAGACCCGGCACACCAAGCCGGACGGCACGCACACCACCATCGACCTGTCCATGACGGTGGTCCGCGACAGCGAGGGTAAGCCGCGCTTCCTGATCGGCGTCACCGTCGATGTCACGGACCGCAAGCAGCTGGCCGATCAGCTCTGGTACGACGCCCACCACGATTCGCTCACCGGCCTGCCCAACCGCCTGCTGTTCTTCGACCGTCTCGCCGCGGCCACGGGCCAGGTCGGGGTCTGCTACCTGGATCTGGACGGCTTCAAGGAGATCAACGACCGCCGCGGCCACACCGCCGGCGACCGGGTGCTGTGCGAGGTGGGCCAGCGGCTGCGCCGGGCCCTGCCGCCGAACGGGGTGGCGGCGCGGCTGGGCGGTGACGAGTTCATCGTCCTGGTCGAGAACTGCTCGGGTCAGGACGAATTGGACACCGTCGCGGACGGCCTGCTGGCCGCGCTGCGCGATCCGTTCGACGTGGCGGGACTGCTGGTGCAGGTGGGCGCGAGCATCGGCACCGCGCTGGTGGACACCGATTCCACCGCCATCGACGAGCTCATGCACGCCGTGGACGTCGCCATGTACCGCGACAAGGCGCTGCGCCACGGCGCGCTCGGCGAGCCTAGATGACGAACGGCACCAGCGCTTTTCGCTCCGCCGGGTAGTCCTCGAACTTCTCCCGGTACCAGGTGTGGGTGGCGAAGGCGCGCGGCACCAGATTGCCGAAGGTGATCAGGAAGATGACCACGCCGGGCAGCGCCCAGGTGAGAATGGCGAATCCGGCCCAGGCGACCAGTTCGCCGAGATAGGTGGGGCTGGTGACGAATCGGAATCCCAGACCGTACGGGATCTTGTATTCCGTTGCCCCCGGGTTGTTCTTGTCGCGAAGATTCCGGACGATCCCCTCCGAGCTCACCAGCAGCGCGAAACCGCAGAGGTAGACGATCAGCCCGATGATGAAGCGCGGGTCGGTCAGCCAATCCGTGCCGTACTGCCCGAGATAATCGTGGCTGAAGAGCGCACCATTGAGGTAGCCGTGCAGCGCGGTCACGAACATGCCCATGCCGAGCACGGAAACATTGAAACTGCTGGTCTTGCCGGGCACTTGGCGAATGGAGAGGGGGAAGAACCAGCCGCGGTTGCCGTAGTGCAGAATCCAGATGGCCGCCAGCACCAGGGAAGTCGGCTCGAAGCGGCGCGGACCGCTGAGGTACGCGACAGCGAAGACCACGGTGGCCGGAATCTCCATCAACCACCAGCCGAGCTTCGGATTGAGATTGAGTCCGAGCTTGGCGGTGGCGAAGCGGCCGTAGGGACTCTGCCCGAAGAGGCCGCCGATCAGCACGAAAGCTGCGAACGCGAAAGCGATCGTGAGCACGGTGTCGTAGACGGTATTGCCGGTGTACCAGTTCATTCGCGGTCCTTCAGGTGGAAAAACTAGAACAGGTTCTACCACAGTGCACAGCCTGGCCGGTACCCACCGGGGGGCGCGAAAGGTGGCCGGGGGGTAGTTTGGCGAGAACCCGGAGGGAGGCAAGGTGGGTTCGCAGGGATGGGATGTGCTGATCGAATGGATGCCTTTTTTTCTCGAGGAGGACGAGGACGCCGACGAGTCCGGACTCGGATGGAACCCGCGCTTCGTTCAGGTTCGTGACGAACTCACCGGCCGCCGTGTGCATTTCGCGCAGCAGGGCACCGAGATCGAGGTGCTGATCGCCGTCCCCGACGACACCGCCGAGGCCGAAGCGCTGCTCACCGTGCTGCGCGCGCAACCCGACGGCACCTGGGATCCGGTGCCGCTGCCCTCGGAATCCGATGCCACCGCACCGGATCCGCAGTGGCGGGCCATGCAGCGGGTGCACCAGCAGCCGCGGCTGGCGCGCGAATGGAGCACCGGATGGCAGCGCGGGGAGTCGATCGATCATCGGCGCGGCGTGGCCGAATCCGTGGTGGCGGTGTTGCGCGACGGGCTCGACATGGACGGGGACCGGCTGCGTTTCGCCACCTGGAGCATGGACGCGCCCGGCAGCGGCAGCTACGGCCTGCCCGCCGACCGCCCCAGCGAGCGCGAAGCGCCGGTGGCGTGTTCGAACTGGGCCGACTTCGAGGACAGGCTGAGCTGGGCGCTGACCACGCTGCCCTGGGACGGGGTGATCAACCTCAGCACTCCGCACCCCGGACCGGACCCGTGCTTCGTTCAATTCCTGCACGGCAGGCAGCTTTTCAACGAGGCCAGCGGCTGGGATGTGGCCGGACTCGGCGCGGGCGAGTTCGACCGGCGCATGCGCGAGCTGGGCTGGAGTTTCGCCCCGCACAGCGTGCCCGGCGGGGCGGCGCTCATCTGGGAGGGTCCACTGGCCAAGACCGGGTTCAATCCCAGCCTGGAGGGCGCGCCGCGGCGGACGGTGGCCACCTTCACCGAGGTGTTCACCGTCGGGCATCCGCAGGATCTGGTGTTCCGGGCGTTCCGCAACGGCCGCCGCCGCGATCCGGAATTGCGCTATCTGGATATCGAACTCGGGATTCCGCGCGACGTCCGGTGAGCCGCCACGCGGCGGCCGCCGGGGGCGGGTGAGGCTCAGAGCCGGCGCAGGCGGATCGGCAGGCCGTCCGCCGGCGTCGGGCCGGTACCGGCGACCAGGGGCACCTGATAGCCGTCCGGCACACTCCAGCGGTAGTTCAGCAGCATGCGGTGCATGGTGGCCTTGACGGTCATGCCGCCGAAGTACCGGCCGATGCACTTGTGCGCGCCGCCGCCGAAGGGCGGCCAGGCGAAGCGGTGCGACTTGTCCTCGGCGCGTGCGGGATCGAAGCGTTCCGGATCGAACACGTCCGGGTCGTGCCAGTACTCCTCGCTGCGCATCATCGAGTACGAGCCGACCATGACCAGCGCACCCTTGGGGATGAAGTACCCGGCGATCTCGGTGTCCTCCAGCGCTTCTCGCACCATCTGGCCGACCGGGGCGTACATGCGCAGGGTTTCGCGGAAGGCCATCTCCAGGGCGGGCAGCCGGTCCAGGTCGGCGTAGTCGAGGGTGGGTTTGCCCAGCGCCTGTGATTCCTCGCGCAGCCGCTGCTGCCATTCCGGGTGCCGGGCCAGTTCGTAGGCCAGCATGGAGATGGCCAGGGTGCTGGTGTCGTGGGCGGCCATCATGACGAAGATCATGTGGTCGACGATGTCGGCGTCGGTGAAGGATTCGCCGTCCTCGGTCTCGGCGTGGCAGAGGACGCTGAACAGGTCCTCGCCGTCGCCGGCGCGCTTGGCGGGCAGCTCCCGGCGGAAGTAGTCCTCGAGCAGCCGGCGGCCGCGCAGGCCCCGATTCCACACGCCGCCGGGCATATTGGTGCGGATGATGGCCTTGCCGCCGTGCACGGCGTCCTCGAAGGCCTGGGACAGGCGGGTGCCCTCGGGACCGAGTTCCGCGCCCGCGAAGACCACGGTGGCCTGTTCCAGCAGCATGCGCTTGACGTGGTCGTAGAGCGGGAAATCGGGGGCGGGTCGCCAGGAGTCGACGCCGCGCACGATGCGCGGGGTGGTGAGGTTGAGGTAGCCGATGAGCCGCGGGCGGGTGAAGGCCTGCTGCAGGATCCGGCGGTGGTAGGCGTGATCGTCGAAGTCGCGCAGCAGGATTCCGCCGCGGAAGAACGGGCCGATGAGGAATTCCCAGCCCTGTTGCGCGGAGAGCACGTGCTTGCGGTCCAGCAGCACCTCCTCCACGGCGGCCGGGCTGCCGATGCCCACCACCTGCCGCCCGAAGACGCCCATCCACTGCACGGGGCCGTAGCGGCGCATCCGGTCGCGGCCGAAGGTGAGGGGGTCGGCGAGGGTGCTCACCACGTGGCCGATGCCGGGCGGGCCGTAGTCACCCATCACCGGTTTGAGCCCGCTGCCCGGCGGCGGTGTCGCGAGTGCCCGCGGCACGCTGGGATAGCGCTCCAGTACCCCGGCGGCGCGGCACTGAATTCGATGGTTCACCACGGCTTTTCGCACAGCCATGCCTCAACGGTAGCGGAAACGAAAGTTTCCGTAAACGGTCGTTTCCCGATTTCTGTGCCAAGCTGTCAGGGTGACGCGAGCTTTCAACGGGACCTATCGCGGCACCACGACCGACGAGCGCCGGGAGCAGCGCCGGCGACGGCTGCTGGATGCGGCCCTCGAGATCGTCGGCACGCAGGGGCTGGCCGCGCTCACCGTGCGCGGGGTGTGCGAGCAGGCGAAGGTGGGGCCGCGCTTCTTCTACGAATCCTTCACCGGTCTGGACGCGCTGGCCTCCGCGCTGCTGGACGAGGTGCAGGGCGCGGCCCTCGAGCAGGCTCGCACGGCCATGACCGAAACCCCCGGCGGGCCCGAGGAGAAGCTGCGGGCGGGGGTGGCGGCGCTCATCATCACGGTGACCGACGATCCACGCCGGGCGAACATCGCCTTCGCGCAGGCCTACGGTAGCGAGATGCTCATGCGCCGCCGCTTCGAGGGCATGCGCCGGGTGGCGCAGCTGCTCATCGAGCAGACGCGGGTGCTGCTCGACATTCCCGAGGGCGACGACACCGCCCTGACCGCACTGGCCCAGCTGATCACCGGCGGCGCGGCCGAGCTGATCCTGGTATGGCTCGACGGCGGCCTGAAGGTGGAGCGGCCCGTGCTGATCGGGATCGTCGCGGATTACGTTGTGGCCATGGTGGACCGGCTCCCCGGAATCACCGAGCTGATCCGCCTCCCCGGGACTTCGGCGCCCGGCTGACGAGCCGTTGCCGGCCGCGCACGCGTGCTGCCGGTCAGGTGCCGAACCGATCCCGGGGGTGCCCCACGAGTTACCCTCATCGCCACGAAATCAGTTGTCACGTTGCGGATCGACCCACGCCGCTGGCGATGATCTCGTCGACGACGATCTTCGCGGTCTCGGTGCAGGCGGTGATGCCGCCGTTGGCGTACTCCTTGACCGCGTCGCCGACGTTCCAGAGATTCGCGATGGGGGTGTCGTGGGGCAGGTCGTAGCCGGCGACCGTGCGCTGGGGTGGCCAGTCGTCGCGGGTGACGGCGATGGACAGGATGCGGGCCGTGTCGAAGCCCGGGATCTCCTCGCGCAGATCCTGGAGCACGAGCGCGGTTTCGGCCTCGGAGTCGAAGTCGCCCACCGACGGCTTGGGCACCCCGGTGCCGACGTAGAGGTGCCAGCCCTCGGGGGCCATCTCCGGGCAGGTGGCGGTGAAGTTGGCGACGTAGCACAGCCGCCTGGTACGGGCGAAGCTGAGCAGGCCGGGCGCGTCGATGAGCGGTTCCCGGCTGGCGAAGTTGACCGAGATCATGGCGCACGGCAGGTCGCGTTGCAGCACCGAGCCGACATAGTCGGACGGAAAATGTTCGGGGCCAACGAGATCCAGTGTGGCCGACGGCCCGATGTCGCTGACCGCGAAAGCGCAGGAGACATCGGAGGTTTCACCCTCGTGCCGGATGCGGGCCCCGACGACGCGATCGTCCTCGACGAGCAGCTGCTGCACCTCGCTGCCCAGACGCACCTGCCCCCCATTGCGTTCCACCACCTCCGCCAGGGCCTTCCAGATACCGATGGTGCCCTCCGGGCAGAAGCCGAGCTTCTTGAACGCCGACGCGCGGGTGAAGTAGGTGAGGAACACGCGCGCGGGGAGTTCCTCCGAGCCGACGGCGAAGATCGAGCCGCACATATTGCGGAAGATGCCTTGCACCGCATCGTTTTTGGTGTATCGCCGCACCCAGTCGGCGGTGGACAGTTCCCGGTCGGGCAGCCCGCCGTCAGCACGGGCCGCGCCGATTCCGGTGAGCAGCCTGGCCCCCTGGCGGGTCAGCTGGGAGATGAGCAGCCCCCAGCCGCCGCTGGTGACATCCACGTCACGGCCGTTGATGCGGAACAGAATCGGCGGATCCGCCGGGCGCACTTCGAATTTCGCGCCCACCTCCTCGAAGGTCCGTTCGGTGATGCCGCCGAGTTCGACGACCACCGCGCCGGTATTGACGATGAAACCGTCGAGTTCGGTGGTGGAGGCTCGTCCGCCGATCCGGTCCAGGCGTTCGACCACCAGGGTCCGGTAGCCGTGGTGCGAGAGCCGGGCGGCCGCGCACAGCCCGCCCGCTCCGGCTCCGACAACCAGTGCGTCCCACGTGTTCTCGCTCATGGCGAGCCCCCTCGAGCAGGCTCAGCCCGCTGGGTTCACCCCGGGCCGAGCGTCGGACATATCGGTAATACGGCTCCAATTCTCCCGCACCTGGTCCATCGTCGGGACCTCACTGAAGAACACGGGCTGGTTGGCGAACAGCTGGGTCCGGTGCACCGAGCCGCCGCCGACCACCAGCACCATGCCGGAGTCGGTGCAGTCCTCGCTCATCAGGTGGCCGACGATGGGCGCGACCTGGGCGGGCGGCAGCTTCTCGAGCATCTCGGCCGAGGCGATGTCGGCGGTCATCCGCGTGGCGGCGATAGGCGCGACGGCATTGACGCCGATGTCGTACTTGCGGCCCTCGATGGCAAGGGTGTTCATCATGCCGACCATGCCGAGTTTGGCTGCGCCGTAATTGGCCTGGCCGAAGTTGCCGTACAGGCCGGAGGTGGAGGTGGCCATGACGACGCGGCCGAAACCCTGCTCGCGGAAGTGCGGCCAGGCGGCGTGGGTGACGAAGAACGAGCCGAACAGGTGCACGCGCTGCACGGCCTCGAAGGCCTCGGGGGTCATCTTCACGAAGCTCATGTCGCGCAGGATGCCCGCGTTGTTGACCACGCCGTGCACCGCGCCGAAGCTGTCGATCGCGGTCTGGACCAGCGCCTTCGCCCCCTCCTCGGTGGCGACGCTGTCGTAGTTGGCGACGGCGGTGCCGCCGGCCGCGCGGATCTCCTCGACCACGGCGTCGGCCATATTGTGCCCGGATCCGGAGCCGTCGCGCGCACCGCCGAGGTCGTTGACGACGACCAGCGCGCCCTCGCGGGCGAGCAGCAATGCGTACTCCCGGCCCAGTCCGCCACCGGCTCCGGTGACAATGACGACGCGATCGGTTACACCAGGCATGAAATCTCCTTGCCGAAGTTAATGACAGTTCGGAACGTAGCAGGAGCGAATTCGGCGCCCGTGTGCTGCCCACCACACTCGTCGAAAAACTGGACAGTCGATAGGGTTGGCGTGATGACCCCGCACCTGCACCGCCGCTACCCCGAGCTCCAGCGGACCCTGCCCCACGTGAGGCTGGGGACCGGCCCGACGCCGGTGCGGAGACTGGAGGCCCTCGACACGGCGGGCGCCGACATCTGGCTCAAGGACGACAGCGCTTTCGGTGACGGCGGCTGGGGCGGCAACAAGGTCCGCAAGCTGGAATGGCTGCTGCCCGACGCACTGCGCCGGCAGCGGACCACCATCGTGACGGTGGGCGGGCTGGGCACCAACTGGGGGCTGGCGACCGCGCTGTACGGGCACGAACACGGGCTGAAAACCGTGCTGGCGCTGGTGGATCAGCCGGTCGACGAGCATGTGCGGGCACAACTCGAGCGATTGCGGGCCTCGGGCGCCGAACTGCACTTCACCCACACCAAGGCGCGCACGATCCTGAGCGCTCCGTATCTGCTGGCCCGGCATTTCACCGGCCTGCGACCGCCCTACTTCCTGCCCGCGGGCGGGTCGTCGCCGGTGGGTGCGCTCGGATATGTCGAGGCCGCACTGGAATTGGCGGACCAGGTGAGCACCGGGGAGATTCCGGAGCCGGGCCACATCGTGATTCCGGTCGGGTCGGGCGGGACGGCGGCGGGGCTGTCACTCGGCTTGCGGCTGGCCGGATTGCGCACGCGGGTGGTGGGTGTGGTCGTGAACGACACGCTGCGCCTCGACGAACCGGCGCTCGCCAAGCTGGCGGGCCGTACCGAGCGGCTGCTGCGGTCCCGCGGCGCGCGGTTACCCGAGCACCTCTCCCCCACCGCCAATCTGGATATCGTCACCGATTACCTCGGTCCGGGATACGGCTATCCGATGCCGGAAGCAGCTACGGCACTGGCACTTTCGGAGGATCGGGAGCACATGCGGCTGGAGCCGGTCTACACCGCGAAAGCCATG
This sequence comes from Nocardia sp. NPDC004711, assembly GCF_053601595.1. Lineage (NCBI taxonomy): Bacteria > Bacillati > Actinomycetota > Actinomycetes > Mycobacteriales > Nocardiaceae > Nocardia > Nocardia sp. NPDC004711. The sequence continues at coordinate 131,744 of NZ_JBSGCB010000004.1, forward strand.
GCCGCGCTGCTGGACATGAACGCGCACGGCCGGTTCGACGGTCCGGTGGTGTACCTCAACACCAACGGACCGCGCTGACACCGGTTTCCGCAGGTCGTCCGCTCACGCGACCACGAGCTTGGCGGCCAGGAATTCCTCCCAGGTGCGGCCGCCGGCGGCGTGCTCCGGGGTGAGGTTGCCGCCCGCGGCGTAGGCGCGGGCCGCCTTGCCCGGGACCTTCATGGTGAAGACCGGACGGTGGCGGCCGGTGGCCTCCAGGTAGCTGCGCTCGAGTTCCTTCATGGTGTAGATGCGCGGGCCGCCGATCTCGTCGACCAGGCCCGCGGGCTCACCCAGGGTCAGTTCCACCAATCGTGCTGCCACCTCGGCGGTTTCGATGGGCTGGAAGCGGAAGTCGAAGACCGGCACCAGCGGCATCCTGCCCAGCGCCGAGACCATGGTGAAGAGCAGGTCGTGGAACTGGGTGGCGCGCAGGGTGGTCCACGGCAGGCCCGAATTCTCCACCACCAGTTCGGCTTCCCGCTTCGATGCCATGTAGGCCATGGTCTGGCGGTCGATGGCGCTCTCCACCGGGATCCGGTCCGCGCCGACCACCGAGATGTAGATCAGGTGCGGGAACACGCCCGCAGCCTGGATGGCCTCGACCAGGGTGCGCGCCTTCTCACCGTCGCCCTTGGTGGTGCCCGCCAGATGCAGGACGGTGTCGACGCCGGCGACCGCCTCGGCGATACCCGCGCCCGTCTGCAGGTCGCCGGCCACGTACTCGATGCCGTCCTGCGCCATCCGCGCGGTGCGGCTCAGCACGCGCAGGTGCACGCCGGACTCCCGCAGCAGCGGGGTGACCAGGCTGCCCAGGGTGCCGGTGCCGCCGGTGACCAGAACCGTCTTCGCCATGATGACCATCTCCTTCGTCTCGCGCCGCCGCCGTGGTGGCGTCCTGCCAAAGAGACGACGCAGGGCCGGCGGATGTGACACGACGTGACCGGCGGCACCCGACGGACGCGTCGTAGGCTGGCCGCATGCCCGATTCCGGTTCCGCGCAGCAGCTCGATCGCCTGCTGGACCTGGTCTCCGGCCGCAGGGTCGCGGTGCTCACCGGTGCGGGCATCTCCACCGACAGTGGGATCCCCGACTACCGCAGCCCCGGCGCACCGCCCCGGACGCCGATGACATATCAGCAGTTCGTCGGCGATCCTGTGTTCCGCCAACGCTATTGGGCCCGCAATCACGTGGGCTGGCGGCGGATGGACGCGGCCCGGCCGAATCCGTCGCATCGCGCGCTGGCCCGCCTGGAACGGGCGGGCCTCGTCACCGGGTTGCTCACCCAGAACGTGGATCTGCTGCACACCAAGGCCGGTCATCGCCGGGTCATCGACCTGCACGGCGTCTACGCCCGGGTCCGCTGCCTCACCTGCGACGCGCTCACCTCCCGCATGGCATTGGCCGAACGGCTCGAGGCCGCCAATCCCGGCTTCGCCGAATCGGTTTCCCTCGACGGTCTCGAAGTCGCGCCCGACGCCGACGCGGTCGTGGCCGATACCGGTTCATTCCGGATGGTCGACTGCCTGCACTGCGGCGGCCTCCTCAAACCGGACATCGTCTACTTCGGTGAATCGGTCCCCAAACCCCGCGTCGCGGCGGCCCTCGACCTGGTGGACTCCGCCGACGCCCTCCTGGTCGTCGGCTCGTCCCTGACGGTCATGTCCGGTCTCCGCTTCGCCCGGCGCACCGCCAAATCCGGCCGCCCGCTCATCATCCTGAACCGCGGCGGCACCCGTGCCGATGCCCTGGCCACCCTCATTCTCGACACCGGCTGCGCCCCTGTACTCACCGCATTGTCAGACGCCCTCATCCCCAGCTGATTTCGACCGACACAACGCGGCGGACGGGGCAATCGATGCCGAGTGGCAGGTATTTCAGAGGACGTTCTGCCCTTGGACCCGCCGGTCGCGGAAGCCAGGCTTGGTGGTGGCCGATGCCGGATCCCCAACGCGGATCCAGAGATTCGAGAGGACAAGACTATGAAACCATTGTCGGAATCGCTGATGGACCTCGCCGCACAGGTGAAGCGGTTCGAGGAGTCGTCCGCCGCGGCGCGCGAGCAGAACCGCGCCGCGCTCCAGGCACGTCGGGAGGAGCTGGAGGCGACCTTCGAGCGCGAAGGCAGCGAGTTCGAGAAGACCACGGCCGAACTGCGGGACGTCGCCCAGAAGTGGTGGTCGGACACCAGAGAAGCCCTCGAACATCAGATCGAGGTGATGCGAACCGATTTCGAGAAGTGGCAGGCCGACATCAGAGCGGAGCGTACGGCCGACACCACCGAGCACGCCGGGCAGACCGCCGAGCCCGCGGCCAAGAGCTGAGCGAATACCGCACACAGCAGCCGACCTCCGACGGCGGCCTTCCCGGGGTTACAGCGGTGACTCCGTCGAGCGGCATGTCGTCGGGGGCTGGAGCCGGTGACACCATCAGTCCTCCTTCACGCAGCACTCGCGGTCGACGCGCCGAATCCTCGCTGGCCGGGAGCGAGGTTGTAGTCTGTCTGAGACATCAGGCGCGGACAGGGGGCACCGAAATGCCGACAACCGAACCCAACATGTTCCCGGCGTGGCTGGACCGCTTACAGGTCAGGTATATGAACCCGGTGGTTCGCCCGCTCGCGCCGTATCTGCCCGGGTTCGCCGTGATCGAACACCGCGGCCGCAAGTCGGGCCGAGCGTATTCCACACCGGTCAACGCTTTTCGCTTCGACGGCTCGCTCTATGTGGTCATGGGCCACGGCCGGACCGATTGGATCAAAAACGTTCTCGCCGCCGGAGAAGCCGCTACCTCTCACGCTTTTCGCCAGTACAAACTCGTCAATCCCCGTATAGTCGGCCGCGGCGAGGCGGGCCCGGAAGTCCCGTTCCCCGCCCGGATCGCCGCCCGCCGGCTCCCGCTGTTCGTCGCGAACATCGCTTCCGGGGAGTGACGCGCCGCTAGTCCCGGACCTCGAGCCGGCGCACCAGCGTGACCAATGCCGCGCGCAGGGTTTCCGGATCGTCGGCGTCCGCGCCCAGGATCATCCGCACCACCTGCGGGGCGGCGAACCACCAGGCGGCCAGGGCCGCCACCGCGTACAGCAGGTAGCCGGGGGCGACCTCGTCCGGCAGGGCGCCCGCCCGCTGGGCGGCCGCCAGCGCGGCGACCTTGTCCGCGTAGTGCGAGGCACGGGCGGACTCGCCCGGTAGCTGACCGTCCTGCGGTTGCAGCCCTTCCCAGTACATGAGGCGCAGGAACTGCGGGTGGGTGCGGTGGAAGTCGAAGACGTGCCCGGCGTACTCGGCCAGGTCGCCGGCCTTGTCGGCGGTCAGCGGACTGGCGGCGGCGAGCTGCTCGAGCTGGTCGGTGAGCACGGCCTCGAACAGGCCGCGCTTGTCGCCGAAGTACTGGTAGATGCGTTCCTTGTTGATCCCGGCGCGGGCCGCGATGGCGTTCACCCGGGCGCCGTCGGGTCCGCGTTCGGCGAACTCGAGTACCGCCGCCTCGAGCAGCAGCCGTCTGGTCCTCTCGGTATCCCACGCCATGACGTCCATCCAACCATCTCCAACCACACGGTTGCGTTTGGGCCCGCGGGCGTGGCAAACTCCAACCACACGGTTGCAACCATCTGGTTGCAGATTGAGGAGGAGGTGGCATCGTGCCCGAGTTGCGCTCCCGTACGGTCACGCACGGACGGAACATGGCCGGGGCCCGCGCCCTGATGCGGGCCAGCGGCGTGCCCTCGGCGGATATCGGCCGCAAGCCCGTCATCGCGATCGCGAACAGCTTCACGGAGTTCGTGCCGGGCCACACCCACCTCCAGCCGGTCGGCCGCATGGTCTCCGAGGCGGTGCGGGCGGCGGGCGGTATCGCGCGGGAGTTCAACACCATCGCGGTCGATGACGGAATCGCCATGGGGCACAGCGGCATGCTGTACTCGCTGCCGTCCCGGGACCTGATCGCGGATTCGATCGAGTACATGGTGAACGCGCACTGCGCCGACGCGCTGGTGTGCATCTCCAACTGCGACAAGATCACTCCGGGCATGCTCATGGCGGCCCTGCGACTGAACATCCCGACGGTGTTCGTCTCCGGCGGACCGATGGAGGGCGGCACCGCGGTGCTGGTCGACGGCACGGTGCGCAGCCGGCTCGACCTCATCGTCACCATGGCCGAGGCGGTCTCGCCCGAGGTGTCCGACGCGGATCTGGAGCGCATCGAGGAGAACGCCTGCCCGACCTGCGGCTCGTGCGCGGGCATGTTCACCGCCAACTCCATGAACTGCCTCACCGAGGCGCTGGGCCTGGCGCTGCCGGGCAACGGCACCACGCTGGCCACCCACACCGCCCGGGCCGAGCTGTACCGGGCGGCGGGACGCACGGTCATGGACCTGGCGCGCCGCTACTACGACGAGGACGATGCCTCGGTCCTGCCCCGGAACATCGCCTCCCACCAGGCCTTCGACAATGCGATGGCCCTGGACCTGGCCATGGGCGGATCCACCAACACGGTGCTGCACCTGCTCGCGGCGGCGCAGGAGGCCGGGCTGGACTACACGCTCACCGAGATCGAGAAGATGTCGTTGCAGGTGCCGTGCCTGTGCAAGGTGGCGCCCAATGGCGACTATCTGATCGAGGACGTGCACCGCGCGGGCGGCATCCCGGCGCTGCTCGGCGAGCTGAACCGGGCCGGACTGCTGCACCGCGATGTGCATGCGGTGCACGCGGATTCACTCGACGCGTGGCTGGCCGAGTGGGACGTGCGCGCCGAGCGCCCCTCCGCGGCGGCGCGGGAGCTGTTCCACGCCGCTCCCGGCGGCAAGCGGTCGGCCAGCGCCTTCTCCCAGTCCGAGCGCTGGCACGCCCTCGATCTGGATGCCGCAGCGGGCTGCATTCGCGATGTCGCCCATGCCCATTCGCGCGACGGCGGCCTCGCGGTGTTGCGCGGCAACCTGTCTCCCGATGGGGCTGTGGTGAAGTCCGCGGGCGTGGCCGCGCACATGCACACCTTCACCGGTCCCGCCGTGGTGGTGGAGTCGCAGGAGGATGCGGTCGAGGCGATCCTGTCGCGCCGGATCAAGGCCGGTGACGTGCTGGTCATTCGCTACGAGGGTCCGCGCGGCGGGCCGGGCATGCAGGAAATGCTGTATCCGACTTCATATCTCAAGGGCCTGGGCCTGGCCCGGGAGTGCGCGCTGATCACCGACGGCCGCTTCTCGGGCGGTTCCTCCGGCTGCTCCATCGGCCACATCTCCCCAGAGGCAGCGGCGGGTGGCCCGCTGGCGCTCGTCGAGGACGGCGACACCATCACCATCGACATCCCGTCGCGCTCCCTGACCCTCCACGTCGACGACGCCGAATTGGCCACCCGCCGCTCGGAATTGGAGGCGAACGGCGGCTACCGGCCGCGCCATCGTGAGCGTGAGATCTCGCTGGCATTGAAAACCTATGCCCTGCTGGCCACCTCGGCCGACCGGGGCGCGGTGCGCGACCCCGCCAAACTGGCCGGGTGAGAACCGAACTCGCCGGGTGAGAGGTGACCGCGGTGCGCACGGCCCGCGTCCGGTGTGGTGGCGACTCCGGGCCGTCCCGGGGTCAGCCGGGCACGGATTCGGCGATGAAACTCGCGACCGTGGTGGTGCTGCCGCCGATGTTCACGGTGCCGTAGCGGGTGACGCCCGGCAGCTGGCAGTCGCCCGCCTGTCCGGTGACCTGCTGGTACGCGTCGAGAAGCATGCGGACACCGGTCGCGCCGACCGGGTGGCCGATGCCGATCAGCCCGCCGCCGGGGTTGATCGGCAGGCTGCCGGTGCGGGTGATGTCGCCCGATTCCACGGCCTTCCAGCTCTCGCCGGGCGCGGTGAGGCCGAGGTGGTCGATGGCCACATACTCCGACATGGAGAAGCAGTCGTGAACCTCGAGGCCGCCGAGCTGGTGGATATCGGCCAGACCGGCGCGGGACAGCGCGTCGAGGACCGCGGTGCGCAGGTGTGGGAAGACATAGGGTTCGGCGGCGGAGGCGTGGATCTTCGCGTCGAGCGAAAGGCCGACCGTGCGGTGGCCCCAGCCCGAGATCAGCGCGGTGGTGTCGGGGCGGATGGTGCTGTGCCGCTGCAGGAACCGGTCCGAGACGAGAATCACGGCCGCCGCGCCGTCGGTCATCTGGCTGCAGTCCTGGCGGCGCAGGACACCGGCCACCGGTGGGTTGGCGGTGTCGTCGGCGGTGAAGCTAGCGTCGGTGTAGGACCAATTCCTGGTCTGGGCACGGGGATTCGAGCGGGCATTCACGATATTGAGCGCGCTGATGGCGCGCAGGTGAGCGGAATCGAGGCCGTAGCGCCGGTCGTATTCCGCCGCGATGGCGGCGAACTGGGTCGGCCACACCAGGTCGGTGTCCTGAGTCTCGTGGCCCGCCCAGGCCGCCGCGCCCATGTAGGCGGCCGCCTGCCCGCCGGGGACGGTCTTCTCCAGCTCCGCGCCGATCACGAGTGCGCAGTCGTAGCGGCCGGATTCGAGATCGGCCATGGCGGCGAGGGCGGCCATGCTGCCGGAGGCGCAGGCGGCCTCGTGGCGGGCGGCCGGAATGCCCCACAGCTCCGGATGGATGGTGGCGGGCATGCCGCCGAGCTGGCCCTGGCCGGTGAACAATTGGCCGAAGGCATTGCCGATGTGGATCACCTCGATCGCGGTGGCGTCGAGGCGGACGGCGGCGAGCGTCTCGTCCAGGACGGCGCGGATCAGGGCGTCGAAACCGAGGCCGACGCGGTGCCAGTTGACGGCGAAATCGGTTTGGCCGCCGCCCAGAATGTGCACGGACACGGGGTCCTCCTGCGATCGAAGAGTGGTCAGAGCCGGGCGCGTAGTTCCCGGCGCAGCAGTTTGCCGACCGGATTGCGCGGCAGCGTATCGGTGAGCTCCAGGCGCTCGGGTAGTTTGAACGAGGCGACCTCGCGGGCCTGCAGATGCTCGACCAGGTCGGCGAGGGTCACGGTGGCGCCGGGCGCGGGAACGACCACGGCACAGCATTTTTCGCCGAGCACCGCGTCGGGGTAGCCGACCACGGCGACATCCGCGATCGCGGGATGGTCGATGAGCAGCCCCTCGATCTCGGCGGGCGCGATGTTCATGCCGCCGCGGATGATGATCTCCTTCACGCGGTCGACGAAGCGCAGGTACCGGCCGCCGTCGCCGCATCGTTCGAAAACGTCACCGCTGCACAGGTATCCCTCGTCGTCGAAGGGCTCGGCGGTGGCGGTGCCGGGCAGATAGCCGCCGAAGACGGCCGGGCCGCGCAGGCGCAGTTCGCCGCGTCCGCCGATCTCGGTGACCGTCGCCCCGGTGGTGACGTCGACCAGTTTCACCGCTGTCCGTTCCGCCAGTCTGGTGGACCAGCGCACCCCGGCCGCACCGTAGTACGGCAGATGCTGGGCGCGCAGGGTGGGATCCGGTAGATCGGCCGGTGTGCCCAGCAGGCTCACTCCCTCGTTGGATCCGAAGAAGTTGATCACCTGAATGCCCAGTTCCTCCTGCCAGCGCCGCACCACCGGCGGCGGCAGCGGCGCACCGCCGGAGCCGACCGTACGCAGCGAGGACAGGTCGGCGCGGGCGCGCAGGGCGTCGTTCTGCAGCAGCATGGTGAGCAGGGCGGGCGGCATGCTCGTGTGGGTGACCCGGTGCTCGGCGAGCTGCCGGAAGAACACGGGCAGATCCAATGGGTGGTGCTGGACCAGATGCCCGCCCGCCAGCAGCCACGGCAGGAACGAGCCCGCGAATCCGGCCATGTTCACCATGGGAAAGGGGTTGAGCACCACCGAATCCGGGGTCATGCCGAGCCCGTCCTGGACGCCGCCCGCCACGGCGAGCCAGTCGCCGTGGCAGCGCGGAATGCCCTTGGGCGCGGCCTCGGTGCCGCTGGTCCAGCAGATGGTGATGCGATCGTTGACGGTGACGGGGAGCGCACAGGTGTAGTCACGTACCCGCTTGCGGGCAGCTGCGCCGACCGGGCCGTCGAGGGCGATCGCCTGCTCCGGGACGCCCGGCCCGAAGGCGAAGACAGCGCCCTGCCCGCCGATAACCGTCAGCGCCTCCGCCGCGAGTGCCCGATCTCCCAGCGCCCCAACGGTAATGACGGCCTCGGCCACGGTCGCCGCGACAATGCCCGACAGCTCGTGCCGCCGGAACGACGCGGGCATCGGCGTGGCCACCGCGCCCAGCCGCCACAGTGCGAGGTATACGGCGGTCAGGGCGATCGAGTTGGGCAGTTGGATCGCAACGGTGGAGCCCTGCCGAATCCCGTTGGCCAGCAGGACCGCCGCGATATCGCTGACGTGGTCGTCGAGTTCGCGCCAGGTGAGGGTGCGCGGGTGCGCGCCGGTCAGGTCCGCCAGGTTGGCCGGGTCGGTGATGGCGGGCGCGTCGGGGGCCTCGGTGACGCGGTGGCGGAGGACGTCGGGAATCGTCTCGGGCTGCCACCAGCCGCGCTCGAGGTAGGTGCGCACGGTGTCCGCCGGATGGCAGGCGTGCACCGGGCGGGCGGGGGACGTCGTTGCGGAGGAGGAGATTTCGACCATCGGAGTTCCCTGGTGATGAGTTGGTCCGGTGACGGCGCAGCTGGTCCGGTGACAGTGCGGGCCGCGGGTCAGGTCATGCGACGCAGCACCACGGCCGAGCCGAGCCCGAGCGCGGCGGGAATGGCGACCAGCGCGTGCTCGCCGTCGCGGCGGCGCAGCTCGTCCAGCGCCTGGGCGATGAGGATCCCGCCGGTCGCGCCGAGCGGATGCCCGACCGCCACCGCACCGCCGGACGGATTCACCCGCGCCGCGTCCACTCCGAGCTCACGCATGAGCACCAGCGGTGTGACGGCGAAGGATTCGTTCACCTCGATCACATCCAGCTGCGCGGGCGAGATGCCCGCCCGCTGCAGGGCCACCCGGGCCGCACTGGTCGGCGCGGTCAGCAGCGGTGAGCGGACGGCCGTCTGGGCCGTGCCCACGATCTGCGCCACCGGCGGCCGCCCGAGCATGTGCTCGGCGCGCCGATTGCCCAGCAGCAGTGCCGAAGCCCCGTCGGCCAGTTGCGGCGCGGTGGCAATGGTGTGCAGCCCGGCGACGGGACGCCGCGCCTGCGGCGTCCGGCGGGCCACCCGCTCCCAGGACGGATCGGCTCCGAACAGGGTGGGCAGCGCCGCGAAGGCCGACGCGCACGCGTCCGGCCGCGCGCCCTCGTCGGCGGCGAGCAGCACGGTGCCGCCCTTGCGGGCCGGGATCACCGACGCCGATGTGGCTGCGCTGCTGGCCTTTCGATGCGACCGCACCGCGAAGGCGTCCAGCTCCGGCCGGGTGATGCCGTACTCGGCCGCCGTGAGATCCGCCGACACCCCGATGGTGACGAACCCGGTCCGCTCCCCCAGATCGGCGTCCCCGGCGATGGCCGGCCGATCCGCCAGCATCGGCACCCGCGACATCGACTCCACCCCGCCCGCGACGATCACATCCGCGAACCCGGCCGCCACCCGCGCCGCCGCGCCCTCCACCGCGTCCAGACCGGAACAGCAGAGTCGCGAAACCACCGCCCCCGGTACGGAATCCGGCCATCCCGCCCACAACACCGCGGCCCGGGCCACATTCGCGCCCTGCTCCCCCACCGCGGTACTCACCCCGACCAGCACGTCGTCGACCGCCGCCGGCGGACAGCCCCGCTCCTCCAGCGCCGCCAGCAACTGCCCGAACAACTCGTACGGCGGAACCTCCGCCAAGGTGCCCCCACCCTTGCGCACCCGCCCCCGCGGCAACCGCACCGCGTCATAGACGAACGCCTCACTCATCGATATGCCTCCGCTGTTCTGCCGACTCCGGGTCGGACTCTTCTCCGCCAGTCTCCGGCACTCCGGGGCCCGATCCCGTAACGATCCCGGTGAGCGCGTCGAGGGTCCGATATCCGGCCGGGTCGTCGGCCGTCGTCACCGGCACGATGACCACCTCGTCGGCCCCCGCGTCCCCGTACTCGCCGAGGCGGGCCGCCACTGTTCGGGTATCGCCGAACATGCCTACGGCTGCGGGCAATTCATCCCGAATGGCCGCCAGCACCGCACGCGGATGAGCTCCGCCGTGCGCCAGCCGGACCACGTCTCCGAATCCGGCCTCGGTGAACATGGCGTCATACCCGGGGGCGCGCAGGTATCCGACGACACCCTGCCGGACGGTCGTGTACATGTCGGGGTCGGGATCCGCGGCCGCGATCACCCACACGGAGACCGGCGGCGCCGCGCGCCCGGCCCGCGCGGCGAATTCGCCCAGCGCGGTGACACATCGGGCAACCTGGGCCGGGGTCACCAGATTCAGCACCACCCGGTCGGCGCAGCGCGCGGCGGCCTCCAGCGCCCGCTCGCCGAAGGCCGCGACAATGATCTCGCCGCCGGTCGACGGGCCGAGAGTGGGGTGCCGCGACCAATGTTCTCGGCCATGGCCGTTCGAGGATGCCCGGCCGTGCTCGGATCCCACAGTGGGCCAGCCGATCTCGGCCGGCCCATCCGGTCCGTGCACGCTGCGGGCCAGGGTCGGGCGCAGGGCGGGCAGGCGGAGACGGAATCCTCGCATGCGTTCGATCAGGCCGTCGTATTCGACCTTCTCCCCGGCCAGCAGGGCCCGCACGATCCGGGTCGTCTCCTCCAGATGCCGTGCGGTGCGGTGCCTTCGGCGGCCGTGCCAGTCACGGACCACCACCGTGCTGGAGCTGCCCAGGGCGATGTCGACCGGGCGGCCGGTGAGGGCGGCCACGGTGGCCGTCCCCATGGCGATGGTCGCGGGGCTGCGGACGCCGACGGCGAGCGGGCCGAGGCACAGCGGGATCCGGCCCGGGGCCCGGCCGAGGGCGGTGGCCAGGGCGAAGGCGTCGAAGGTCGCCATCTCGCCGATCCAGAGGCGGTGGAAGCCGAGCTTGTCGGCGGCCTCGGCCACCAGCAGGGCGTCCAGGGGGTCACGGTTCTGCCAGTACGGGAGGCTGACACTCAGATGCGGAAGGGGCACGCGGACAACCTTTTTCAGGAGAGCGGGCGGGCGGCGGCGCGCATGCGGTCCCCGCTGACCCAGGTGGCGTGGAAGCCGAGCGGGACCCGGACCGGCAGGCCGAGGCGGCACACGGGGCCCGCGGTGAGGTCGGCGGCGTCGTAGATCCACACCTCGCCGAGACCGGTGTGGTTGTTGTGGGCGAACATGGTGAGCCAGGCGTCGTCCTCGGCGGTGCCGCCGGGGCGCGGGACCACGGTGAGCTCACTGCCGAAGATGCCGTCGCCGAAGGGCGCGGTCTGCTTTGCGCCCGTGCGGATGTCGTATTTGATGACGGCGTCGAAGATCATGGTGCGGTCGACCGACAGCCGCATCTGATACGAGTAGCGGCCCGCGCGGCCGGTGCGGCCCTGATCGATGGCGGGGAACTCGGTGTTGACGTCGTCCATGACCTCCTCGCGGGTGACGCCCGTGCGGAGGTTGAAGCGGTACCTGTGCAGCTTCGCTTCCGGGCGCAGATAGGCCAGCAGCTGGGCCAGGGGGTGAGCGCGGTCGGACACCGGGCTGGGTTCGGAGACCCGGCAGACCACCAGGACGATCTCCTCGCCCTCCTCCCAGGAATTGACGGTGTGGTAGATGTAGCCGGATTCGGCCTCGAACCACTTCGACTGCGCCCCTTCGCCATACCGCGGCAGCACCGCGAACCGGCTGGGCAGCGTGCGGTCGAAGAAGATCTTGAAGCGGCCGGCCGCGGCCGCGCGCGGATCGTTGTAGAGCGGCAGATCCATGAGGATCGAATGATTCTCGGTGATCGCCATGTCGTGCGGCAGACGCGGGCCGGGTAGTTCCAGCCCGGTGAAATGCGTGACGGTGCCGCCCGGGTCGGCCACCCCGTAGCGCAGATACGGCGAATGGATGCCGTAGTCGAAGAACAACAGTTCCTCGGTGCGCTCGTCCACCTTGGCGTGCGCCGACACCTCGCCGCGCAGGGTGCCCTGGAAGGTGTCCACGCCGCGGGTCTCGAGGCTGACCGGGTCGAGCGCGTAGGGCTTGCCCGCCCGGTACCACAGGGCCAGCAGATTGCCGTGGTGGTAGACGACATCGGTATTGGCCGCATTGCGCTCGCGGCGGTCACCGGGCGGATTGTGCTCCCAGGGTTCGATCACGCCGCGCCACAACGCGGTTCCCGCCGCATGCTCGGCATCGAACTCGCCCGTGCGGATGAAGCGGTTGCGGTACGTGGCCCGGCCGTTCTCGAAGTGGACCGCGTGCAGCATGCCGTCGCCGTCGAACCAGTGGTAGCGGCCGATGGGGGCGAACTGCGGATTGGGGCCGTTGCGGACGTAGACGCCGTCGAGGTCGGCCGGCAGCTCTCCGTGCAGCACAGTGAGATTCGTGGCCGTGGTCTCCTGCGCGCACGGCGCGTACGGGCCTTCCAGATACGGGTTGGTGAGCGCCTCGGCGGCGGGAGCGATGAGTTCTTCGTTGAGCGGCATGCGAAGCCTCCAGCGACCGGGAGTCGACACCCGGCGAGATTCACTACAGTTAATGAAGTGATACGCGTCTCACTCAGGGCTGTCAAGAGCCGGGCGCTCGGGCGGCGGCTCGAAGCGCACGTCCCGCCGGCCGAGCACGGCCGCGCAGCCCCGGCAGCGCAGCGCGGGGACCAGCACCGCGCCGCATTCCTTGTGCCGGAGGCTCAGACCCGGTTCCGGCGTCTCCGGATGTGCGCGCTGGGACCAGGCCAGCAGGAAGGCGAAGACCCCGAACAGCGCTCGCCCGCGCGGGGTCAGCCGATAGTCGCGCCCGTCCGGCTCGGGCCGCTGCAGGATGCCCGCGTCCACCAGGCGCGCCAGCCGTTCGGTGAGCGTGGTCGGCGAGATGCCCAGTGCCGCACGGAAATCCGAGAACCGCCGCGCTCCGGCCAGGGCCAGCCCGGTGACGGCCGCGCTCCACCGGTCGCCGATGGCCTCCATGATCTCGTCGAAACGCGCGTCGCCGCGGGCGAGCGGGGCCGCCCGCACCGAGCGCCGGCGGCCGGAGGTGAGGCGCCACAGCGCATCCCGATCCAGTTCCACCTCGGTGTCGTGGGCAGTGACGTCGCGGCCGCAGCCCCGGCACATGACGACCGGCGGGCCGCGATGCCCGCACCGGGTGTGCGTGAACTCCGGCAGCAGCGCCCACTCGGCCGTCCACTCCCGCTGCCAGGACCAGACGCACACCAGGATCTCCCAGGTCGCCAAACCCAGGTCGGTGAGCCGGTATTCGTAGCGATCGACCGCGCCCGGCCGGGGCGTGCGTACCAGCACCCCGGCATCGACGAGCGCCGCCAGCCGCGCGGTGAGCACGGCGGGCGGCGCTGCGGTGCGATCGGCCCACTGGGTGAACCGGCGCGCGTGGTCGACGAAGGCATGCCGCAGGATCGTCAGCGTCAGGCGATCGCCGAGCAGATCGAAGGTCGCGGCTACCGGATTCGTCACTTCAATAACTGTACTTTATGGGTGGGGACCTACACGGTTTCCGCCTACTCGGTCATGGTCGCCAGCTCACGCTCCACGGCCGCGTCGTGCTCGGCCGCCTCCTCGGCCGCCTTCTTCGGGCTCCAGTGTCCAGCCATGATGAACACGAACGGGATGAAGCAGATCTGCGCGACCAGGCAGATCCACCACCAGCGCTTCCACTGCTCGGGCGAGTCGATCTGGGCCTGCTTCACGTCCTGCCCGTGCGCGGACAGATAGGCGAGATCGTCGGCGGGTATGGCGCTCACGGCCTTGAGCTTGGCGCTCGCCGCCGTCAGGGCCGGTCCGGTCTGGGAGGCCACTGCGAGCTGATCGACCGGCACCTTCTGCGCGGCGGCGATCCGGGCGATGGCCTGATCCGGCGGGACGTTGAACTTCTTCGCGACCTGGCCGACCGCGGTCGCCGCGCTCGCCTGATCGTTCGGGTTCGTCATCAGCTTCACCAGGACCTGCGTGTCGATCGCCTGGAGCGTGGCCAGCTCGTCCGGGTACTTGGCATTGAGTTCGACGGTGGTCTTCACGTCCGAGGCGGAATCTCCGGTCAGCTTCACCAGCGCGGCGACCTGTGCCGCTTCGTCATTCGGATTCTTGCCCAGGGCCGTGAGCGTATCCGCGCCGACGGTCTGGATGGTGGCGATCTCGTCGTGGTACTTGGCATTGATGGTCTGCAGCCGCGGACCGTAGTTCACCAGCGTGCCCGCGGCGGTGACCACGAAGAGCAGACCCAGCAACACGAACGTCACCACGGTCCGCAGCACGCCGCCCCACACCGCGAGCCCGACCGCCGTGGCCGCCGGATTCCGCTTCTCCACCGTCTCGGTGAAGCTCGCCATCCAGGTGGAGTAGGCGATGCCGGTGCCGACGGCGGTGAAGCTCATGACCGCCGCGAAGGTGTAGTAGTCGGTGCCGGGTTTGTCGGTGTAGCTGAGGAACAGGTAACAGCCGATGATGCTGATGATCGCGCCGAAGACCATGAACGGTTTGCGCACCTTCATCGCGTCGGACACGATGCCGGTCAGCACCAGTGAGATGGCGGAGGCGATCCAGTACCAGTTGCCCAGCGAATTGGCCTGTGCGGCGGTGAAGCCGAAGTTGGTCGCCATGTAGACCGGCAGGAACGAGACGATGGTGTAGAAGAACGCCAGGAAGATCGAGATGGCCAGCGCCGAGCCGACGATGTCGAGATGCATCATCTGCTTCCACTGATTGCGTTCCAGCGCCTCGACATCCAGTCCGCGCGCCCGTGCCTCGATCAGCGCCTTGTCGCGCAGCGACACCATGATCTGGTCGCGCAGTCGCGGACTGAGCTCACGCAACCCGATCAGGCCGAACACGGAGATCACCGTGCAGATGATGCCGGCCAGCCGGTAGTGGAACTGCCAGTCCGGGTGGGCGTCGAGGGTGTGCGTGGAGATCTCGGTGGTGACCAGCGCGCCCAGCACCGGGCCGAGGGTCCAGAACCCCATGGCGGAGGCGCGATCCAGCTGCGGCGAGAAGTCGCGCACCAGCGCGGGCGTGGCCACCAGCACCGCGCCCTCGACGATGCTGATCATGCAGTAGACGGCCAGGTACGCCTCTTTGGTCGTGCACTGCGGTTGCGCGAACAGCGTGAGCAGCGAGGTGATCACCGTGCCGTAGGCGACGATATTGGCCCGCCCCCACCGGTCGAGCACCCCGGTCACCACCGAGGCCACGGCCCCGAAGGCCGCGCCGATGATGAAGATGCCGACGAAGTACCGGAAGCTCAGATTGAAGTAGGCGATCAGCTGATTGCCGACCGCGCCGGACACGAACAGCTGGTAGTACAGCGCTACCGACACGACGACAACGAGGAACAGATACCAGGATCGGGCGGGCGTTTCCGGATAGTGCGGCAGCTTGCGCCGCCACAGCCCGGTGACCAGCGTCGGCGGGGGAAAGTCCGCGGCCGGGTGTACCGCGGTCGGTGTGCTACTCATGTTCGAGACGCCTTTCTCTCCACGGCGTTTCGCGCAGCCGAAAAGCCCTTCGCGACGCAGCACGAGCAGCCGGGTGAAAACAGGGTAGCGGTCATGAGTGACTTGAATCACTGTTACCGAAATCCGCACTGGACAGTTGCGACAAATTGCGTGTTCCAGACACTCGCAGCGGAGTTGCCGAGTGGCCCGGAAACGCACCCCGAAGTCAGCGCCGCAGGTATTTCCCGATGACTTCGGCGGATTCGCTGATCGCGCCGACATAGCCGTCGGGGCGGACCAAAACGTAGGTGCCCGGGGCCACGTCGTAGCCCCCTGCTATCGGCACGGCGATCGCGGGGACGCCGAGGTCGGGGGTGGGGGCGCCGAAGGCCAGCAGGGTGTGATGCGGTCCGCGAAAGACATCGAAAAGCCTCGTGCCGGAGGAGGAGAGTCCGTCGGGGGCGCGGTCTCCGGCGCGGAGCTCGCCGGGTTCGCTGCGGTCGTCGAGCGCCAGCGGACCGTTGCGGTAGGTGATGTCGAGCTGGTGGATGGCCGGTGCCCCGCCGCCGTGGAAGTCCTGCCGGTGCAGCTGGGTGGTCAGGCCCAGCACAGCCGACGCGACCGGCATTCGTTCGGCCGCATAGGTGTCCAGCAGTTGCGGGTCCGCACCGGCCTGCACGGCCGCAAGTTTCCAGCCGAGGTTGTAGGCGTCCTGCACCCCGGTGTTGAGGCCCTGTCCCCCGGCCGAGGAATGTACGTGGGCGGCGTCGCCCGCCAGCAGCACCCGGCCCACCCAATACCGGTCGACCATGCGGACGCTCACCCGGTACAGCGAGATCCATCGCAGATCGTGCAGGCGGATGTCGGTGCGGCCGGAGCGGTCCCCGCACAGCCGGCGCACCCCGTCCAGGGTCAGGTCCGGCACCTGGTCGGCGGGCATCGAGGCGACGAACTGGTAGTGGTCGCTGTCCGGCAGGTTCCACAGCGAGAAGCGGTCGCCCACAGCACCGTTCCCGGTCAGGATGTGACAGAACCGGCCATCCAGGCCGTCGGCGCGCACGTCGCCGATCAGGGTGCGCTCGGTCTCGAAGGTGTCGCCCGCGAAACCGACGCCGAGCGCCTTCCGTACGGTGCTGTGTCCACCGTCGGCGGCGACGAGATAGTCGGCGCGAATCTCACCGTCAGCGGTCTGCGCCATGACGCCGGTGGAATCCTGTGTGACACCGATGATTTCGGTGTTCCAGTCGACCTGCCCGCCGAGTTCGGTCAGGTGGGCGTGCAGGATTTCCTCGGTCCGCCATTGCGGAATGAGCCAGGTGCCGGGATAGGGCACCGCCGGTGAGGCAGTGAGGCCCGGGGCGCCGAGCATCTCGGAGACCGTGCGCTCCCACACCACCTCCCGCCCGTGGTACAGGCGGAATTTCGGGAAGGGCTCGCCGCCGGCCCGGATGGCGTCGAGCACGCCGAGGTCCTCGAACACCTCGAGGGTGCGCGGTTGCAGACCCTTGGCCCGGGAACCCGGGAAGACTCCGGCGGCCTTGTCGACGATGCGGAACGGCACGTGATGGCGGGCCAGGTCGCAGGCCAGGGTGAGCCCGGTCGGACCGGCGCCGACGATCAGAACGGTCACTGCGTGGTTCCTCGATGCTGGAGTAGGACGAGTAGGACGTCGTCGACGAGGCGGTCGATGAAGGCGGCATCGAAGGGGGCGCCGATCTGCAACTGGCGCATGATCATTGCCTCGGCCACGTCGTGGATGAGTTCGGTATCGGTGTCCCCTGGTAGCTCGCCACGGGCGATCGCGCGGTGTAGCGCGTCGTGGAACGGGGACAGCTCCTCGTTCTCCGTGTGCTCCCGGAGTGCGGCGGCCAGCTCCGGATCATGGCGCATGGCGGCGATCAAGCCTTCGATCATCGCGGCGATCCGGTCGGACGCCTTGTCGCGCAATGTTTCCAGCACCGCCACCAGATCGCCGCGCAGGCTGCCGGTATCCGGGATGTCGGCATTCTGCTGGGCGTCGTGGGCGTCCAGCGCCGCCTTGATCAGCTCGGCCTTGTTGCGCCAGCGGCGATAGATGGTCGCCTTGCTGGCATTGGCACGCGCGGCCACCGCGTCCATGGTCAATGCCGGGTAGCCGCGCTCGGCGACCAGGTCCACGGTTGCCGCCAAGATCGCGTCGACACGCTGTTGTCCTCGAACCACGACCGAAGAGTACGACACGGTTTCGTTCACCCCGCTGAACCCGGCACTCGCGACAGGCCCCGATCGATCCCGCCGGCACCGACGACGAAGGCGGCGATCTCGTCGAGCGCGCGCCGCGCCTCGGGAATCGGGAACAGCGGCCAGACGTGCGGCATCCCCGGATACTCGTGCCAGGTCAGCGGAAAGCCCAACGCTGTCGCCTTCGACCAGAGCCGATGGGCGTCGGCGCTGAGGATCTCGCGCGTCCCGCTGAAGAGGGCGATCGGCGGCAGCCCGTCCAGACTCCCGAACAGCGGGCTGACCACGGGGTCGCTCAGGTCGAGATCACCGGCGAACATCCGGGTCAGCACTCGTAGCCCGCGGGCGGGGATGATCGGGTCGATCCGGTCGAGTTCGTCGATCACCGGATCACTGACGGTCGCGTCCACCAGCGGCGAGAGCAGGACCAGCCGCGCCGGTGCGGGGAGCCCGCGATCGCGGGCCTGCATCGCCAGGGACAGCGCGAGGTTGCCGCCCGAGGAATCACCCATGAGCGCCAGCTCGTCGCCGGATGCCCGGTCGGCGTAGAGGGATATCAGCCACGCGAAGATCTCCCGGGCGGTGTGCTCGGGTGCCAGCGGATACATCGGAACGGTGACCGAACAGTCCAGCAGCTCCACCAGTTTCGCGATCGTCTGCCAGTGCGGGTCGGTGATGGGCCGCACCCAGCCGCCCCCGTGCAGGTACAGCACTCGCCGCCGAGGCTGCCCGGATCGCGGACCCAGGACATAGACGCCGTGTCCCTCGAACTCCTCCTCCCGCACGTCCAGCCGCGCCCGGAGCGCGGCCGATGGCACGGCAGGCCCCTTCCGCCGATCCGCCGCGATCGACCGCCGAATCCGCTCGTCCCCGTCGAGACCACGCCGAACACACAGCACTCGCATCGCGCACATCATCAGATGCGCTCTAACACTGGACATTTCAGCCCTCCCCGCGCTGCCGATCATCAGGACTCCTGAAGTGTACGAAACCGTTTCGTACACTTCAACCCTTATGCGGCATTTTGCTGCTCAGCGGGTACTCGGCGCGCACGGAGACTTATCTCGGTGCCCTGCCCGGTCTGCCGGGCACGGGATCGCAGCCTCGCTCACCGCTGCCGCAGCACCGCGACCAGGGTGAGCAGCAGGACGGCCGAGCCGATCCAGATCTCGGCGCGGCTGCCCGACGGAGTTGCCGGACCGCGCCGCGTACAGAGCCCCAGATGCCGGATGACTTACGCCATCCGGCATCCGGGGCTCCCGGTTACAGGGCGCTGTAGGTGGCGGCGACCAGGTCGTGGGCGCGGCGATCACCGGAGAGCCAGTCGCGGCGCAGGTTCGGAGTGAAGGCGATCGCGACACGGTTGTCGAGGTCGCCGAGGCCGAGTGCGCCCCCCGCGCCCGGGTGGCCGAACGCCGAGGAGCGGGCAGGCTCGGGGAGGATGAAGTTCTCACACGGGAGCATGTATCCGAGCCCGAAGGCGCTCTCCAGCAACAACACCGAGTCGGGACCGCGCACCCGCTCACGGACCGCGTCGCGCAGCACGGCCGTGGGCAGCAGGGCGCCGCCCACCAGGTCGCCGTAGAAGCGGGCCAGCGCGCGAGCGGTGGTGACCAGGCCGGAGGCAGGCCAGCCGCCCGCCAGAACCTCCGGCTTGTTGTACGAGCCAACGGGATTCGTGGAGGCGCGCATCGTGAGTGAGCCAGGGTCGCGGAAGGCGGCGGCCATCCTGGTGACCGCGGCCGCGTCGATCGGGCCAGGATCGGTCCAGGCCATCTCCGAGGCAGGCGGGAAAGCAGTGCGCGCGGACTGCCGCGAGATGTGGGGCGGCGCGCCGATCCACAGCTCCGCGCCGAAGTGCCGGCGCACGTAGTCGCCGACCGTGGATACCGTATGCCTGCGGACGAATTCGCCGACCAGCCACCCGAAGGTCAGCGCGTGATAGCCGTGTTCGGCGCCGGGCGCCCAGATCGGCTCCTGCGCCGCCAGCAGCGCTGCCATGGCCGCCGGATCCGCGGCCTCCTCGACCGAGACCGGGCGGTCGAAGGCCGGCAGCCCGGCGCGGTGGGCCAGCAGGTCCGCGAGCGTCGTCGATTCCTTGCCCGCCGCACCGTATTCCGGCCACCAGGTCGTCACCGGTTCGTCCCAGCCGATTCCCCGGTCGTGGGCCACGGCGAGGGCGGCCGTGGCGGTGAGGGCCTTGGTACAGGAGAAGGTCACCACGGGGGTGTCCCGTTCCCAGGGCCGGTTCGCCCGCGCATCCGCCACGCCGCCCCACAGATCGACGACCGCCCGCCCGTCCACGAAAACGGCGACCGCCGCCCCCGCGTTCCGCCCGTCGGCGAAGCTCGATTCGAACACCTCACGCACAGCCCGGAAGGCGGGATCGACCTCGCCCTTCACGAATCCGTTCATGACCGAATTAGAACACGTTCTAATTTTGCAGGCCAGTGCTCGACACGACATGCGCCGGCACCGGATACCTCGTGGAGATATCCGGTGGGGCAGCGAACAGCGCGCCGACTACTCGTCGACGCCGCGGAAATACAGGATGTTGGAGCCGTGCGAGGCCAGCGGGCCGGCCTCGGCGGCCTGGCGAATACCACTGCCGGGCAGGCAGGTGAGCTTGGTGAACATGGTGGTATTACCGAACGCGGAGCGGACCTGGGTCTCGGAGGCGTAGTCCGCGCCGTAGTCGGACAGGGCCTTGAAATCCAAGGGGGCCAGCGGCTTTTCGAGCGGCGTCTGGGCCGCAGGAAGACCGAGGGCCGCGTACTGGGTGGCGGCGCCGCCTTCGTACCAGCACAGCTCGTAGGACATCTGCTCGGTGGTGGTGACGCTGACGACCGGCCACTCCTGCGACAGGCGCAGCGCCAGCGGGTGGCGGCCGACGGGAGCCACCTCCCAGTTCAGGCTCTTCACCGAGACCCAGTGCTCGGAGACCTTCTCGATCAGGACCACGTCCCCGCCGAGTCGTTCGGCGCGGTTGGGCTCGGGTTCGGGTGTGCTCCAGTGCTTTTCGTCGACACCGAGATACGCCGAGCTGGGCACGGGTTGCGCGCCGTCGGCGGTGTAGGCGGCGAGGATGGCCGCGCGCACCAGGGTGACGGCATTGCGCGAGGAGCAGCGCACGCTCAGCGCGCCGAAGGAGGTGCTGATCTCCACCGGTTTGGACGGCTGGTCCGGGAGCGCGCCCGCGGCGAGCGGCTTGAGGCCGACCAGCGCCAGCTGCCAGTTGATCTCCTCGATGGTGGCCAGGTCACCGGCTGTCTGATAGAGGATCTGCTGCTGGGTCAGGTAGCCCGCGCGTTCGAGGGTGGCGCACTCCAGCTTGCGCAGGGCGGTGACGGTCTTGCTGGTGAATCCGATGTCCTCGACCCGGATTTCGCGCAGCCGCTGCGTCATGGCCGGGGTGGTGACACCCGCGTAGCACTCGCGGTACATGGCCAGCGCCTGCTTGCGCTGGCGGCCCACCATGAGGGTGCGCAGCAGGGTGTTCAACGAGGCGAGGTAGCGGTTGGCCTGATCCGGGTCGGCGGCGAAGAGCCCGGCACGGATACGCACCGCGTCCTCCCCCGCCGCGACCGCGGCCTTGGGGTCCAGCCGGCACAGCCACACGCTGCACTTGGACAGCGCGTCCGCGGACGCGCCCGCCGCGAGCGGATAGTTCTGCGCCACATGCCGATACGCCTGGCAGGCATTGCGGATGGTGGAGGTGGCGAGCTCCCGATGCCCGATGGTGCGGGCGGCCTGCTCGAACAACCGCAGCGCCTCGGTCACCTCGGCGGCGAAGGGCGCGGTGACATGCCCGGCGGTGAGCCAGCGCAGCCGGATGAGCACCGCCTCCTGCGCGGGCTCCAGAGCCGAGGCCGACCGATCCCGCTGGGCGGAGTCGTTCTTCGTGGCCATGAGCGCGCGGGCGAGCTCACACAGCGAGGTGGCCAGTGCCAGCTCGGTTTCGGGTGTCCGGTCCCGCGCGGCCCCGCGATCCGCGGCCACCTGGCGCTCGATGGCGCTGAGATCCATTGCGACCTTCAAACTCCCGTAACCCGTGCACGCGCCTTCCCGATCGGCGACCGTCCGCGTGTTTGCGCCGAGTCTGCCATATATTCGGCGCGCGGGCCGCCCAACCGGCGGGATGCCCGGATTTCCGAGCACCCGCGCGTGGCGGCGTCGATCATGCGGGACGCGTGTAGCGCAGTTGCCCGGGCTTGTTCCGGTCGTACTCGGCGCGTCCCGAGAGATGCTGCGGCACACCGACTTCCCACCAGGCGCCGGCCTCGGTCCAGGTCGACGGACGGGTGCGGACCACCACGACCGCGGGCCGCTGCCCGGTGCGGGCGGCGTCGCGGGCGCCGGCGTAGGCGTCGCGGAACTCGCCGAGTTCGCTCGCGGTGAACACCGCGCAACCCAATGCCCGCGCGTGCGCGGCGAAGTCGACCCGGGGCGGGGTGGCGTGATTGGTGCGGCAATCCGCGTAGAAGTTGTTGAAGGGCTCGGCCCCCTGTCCCTGCTGCAGTCGCGCGATGACCGCGTACCCGTCGTTGTCGCAGACCACCGCGACCAGCGGATGCCCGGCGAAGGCGGCGGAGAAGAGCTCGGAGTTGAGCATCAGGTAGGAGCCGTCCCCGAGCAGGGTGGTGACCAGGCCCTCCGGTTCCACGGCACCGGATCGCGCCCGGGCCAGCGCCGCACCCCAGGCTCCGGCGAGCTCGTATCCCATGCAGGAGAAGCCGTATTCGACATCCATGGTCGGTACGCCGCCGGCCGCGCGCCAGCCGCCCACCAGTTCGCCGGGCAACCCGCCGGAGGCGGTCATGACGTAGTCGGAGGCGCCGCTGAGATCGTTCACGGCGCCGACGATCTGCGCATAGCTGGGCGTCCCCGGCGTCGGCGCGCGCAGTTTGTCGATGTGCGCGTCCCAGTCCGCCCGGACCGCGGCGGCCCGTGCCGTCCAGTCCGGGTCGGCGCGCCACTCGCCGACTTCGGGTTCCAGATCGCGCAGGGTGGCGTCGGCATCGCCGACCACGGCCAGCGCGCCGTGCTTCACGGCGTCGAAGCGGGCGGTATTGATGTGGACCAGACGGACTTCCGGCGCGAAGACGGTCCAGGACGCGGTGGTGAAGTCCTGCAGGCGGGTGCCGACCGCCAGCACCACGTCCGCCGCCGCCGCGAGGGTATTGGCCGACGCCGCACCGGTGATGCCCAGCGGTCCCGCGTAGATCGGATGGTCGTGCGGGACCAGCGTGCGGCCCGCGGTCGTCTCGGTCACCGGAATCCCGTGGCGCTGAGCGAATTCCAGCGCCTGCCCGCCCGCACCGGAATACCGCACACCCCCGCCGAGGACGAGCAGGGGACGCTGCGCGTCGCGCAGGACGCGGGCGGCCTCGGTGATGCCGCGCCGATCCGGCCGTGGGCGCGGCACGTGATGGACGACCGGCTCGAACAGGGCGTCCGGAAAGTCGTAGGTCTCGGCCTGCACGTCCTGTGGCAGGGCCAGCACCACGGGCCCGGCCTCGGCGGGGTCGGTGAGGATCCGCGCCGTCTGCGGCAGGGTCGCGAGCAGTTGCTCGGGCCGGGTGATCCGGTCGAAATAGCGGCTCACCGGACGAAACGCGTCGTTGACCGTGACGGTCGGGTCGCCGAAGTGCTCGACCTGCTGCAGCACCGGATCGGGCGCGCGACTGACGAACGTGTCCCCGGGGAGCAGCAGCACGGGCAGCCGATTCGCGTGTGCCACACCGGCGGCCGTCACCATGTTCAGCGCGCCCGGCCCGATCGAGGAGGTGGCGATCCCGACCTGCCGCCGCTGCGTGGCCTTGGCCAGCCCGACCGCCGCCAGGGCCATGCCCTCCTCGGTGTGCCCGCGCCACAGCGGCAGCTCGTCGCGATGCTCGGCCAGCGCGGTCCCGAGGCCGAGCACATTGCCGTGCCCGAAGATGCCGAAAGCCGCGGGAAACAGCGGCACTTCGTCGCCTTCGAGGGTTTCGGAGCGCTGGGCGATCAGCCAGGCCACCAGGGCCTGCGCGGTCGTGAGCTTCATGCGAGCCGTCCTTCGTGGGAGGTGACCGGGCACCGCGGATCCGCCGCCTGGCTCGCCCATGCCGCCCGTATCCAGGCGTGCGCGGGGTCGTCGCAGAAGGCCATGGATCGCTCGGGCGCGGGCCCGGCCAGCACGTTCAGGTAGTACATGGGGTACCCGGGCGCGGCCGTGCACGGACCGTGATAGCCGTGCGGCACCAGGAACACATCGCCGTCCCGGACCGCCACGGTCTCGTCGAGCGAGCCGTCGGCGGTGTAAATGTGGTGCATCCCGAAACCCTCCGGCCCCATGGCGATTCCGTCGCGCCCGGCGATGCGGAAGTAATAGATCTCCTCGTTGACGACCTCGCACTCGGAGGCCTCGTCATGCTTGTGCGGCGGATACGAGGACCAGTTCCCGTCGGGCGTGAGCAGCTCGCACGCGTTCAGCTTGTCGGCGTGCGTCCACGCACCCGGCGTCCCGAAGTTGGTGACCTGCCGCGTCGCCCGCCCCGCCCCGCGCACCTCGACCGGAACCCGCTCGGCCGGACCGTATTTCGGGTCCAGCCGTCTCGTGCAGCGCGCCATCGGCAGCGCCACCTCGATCCCGTCCACCGTCGTCAGCTCCACCTCCGCGTCGCGCGGCACATAGGCGAAGTCGGTCACCCGGGTGAAAACCGAATCCCGCCCGGCGAGTTCGAACACCAGCCCGTCCACCCGCACGGTGCATGCCCCGGCCAGCGGCAGCACGAACGCCTCGAAGTCCCCGGTGCTCACCACCCGCCGCTCCCCCGCCGCCAGCCGCAGCACCCGCAACCCGGCGTAGGCCCAGCCCGCGTCCTCCGGAGTCAGCAGCACGGGATCGCCCGAATCCGCCAGCGTTCCGGCCGGTCGATGCAGGTCCTTCAGCACCGAGCTCATCGTGCCGCCTCCAGCACCCGGGCGGCGGCCTGCACCGCACCGGCGACATCCCCGTCCGGCGGGTAGAGCAGGCTGCGGCCCACCACCAGGCCGCGCGCGACATCGTGGCGCAGGGCCGCGCCCCAGGAGGCGAGATCGGATTCCGGGTCGCCGGAGGGCGCACCGCCGAGGATGACGACGGGGAGTGTAGTGGCGTCGAGCACCGAGACATCCTCGGGCGCAGGTATTTTCAGCCAGGTGTAGGCGGAGGTGACCCCGAGACCGGAGGCGACGGTAATGGCTCGCTGCAGTGAGGCGGAGTCCTTGTGCATGGCCAGCGCACCGTCGGCGTCGCGGGCGTAGGGCAGGGGTTCCACCATGGCCATGAGCCCGTGCTCGGCCAGTTCGGAGACCGCGCGGGCGCAGGCCTCCAGGGTCGGGATGGTGCCGGGATCCGAATCGACCAGGCGCAGCAGCATTTTCCCGCCGTCGAGGCGGTACTTCACCAGCGCTTCGGCGTCGTAGCCGGTGAAGCGGTCGTCGATCTCCCAGTCGGCGCCCGCCAGCCCGCCGCGGTTCATGGAGCCGATGACGATCTTCTCGTGCACGGCGTCCAGCAGCAGCAATTCCTCCACGATGTCGGGCGAGCCGAGCACGCCGTCGACGGCGGGGTTGGCCAGCGCGATGAGCAGCCTTTCCAGCAGGGTGCGGCGGTCGGCCATGGCGGTGCGGTCGGCGCCGACGCCGAGCGCGCCGCGGGCCGGGTGGTCGGCGGCCACCAGGAACAGGGTGCCGCGGTCCGACAGCAGGTTCGCGCGTCGCCGCCGGTCGGCGTAGGCGCGCCGGACGGCCTCGGGGTCCGTGGCGCGGGTGTGCAGCAGTTCGTACCACCGCGCATCGTTCAGGTGCACAGCATCTCCTCGATCTCGGCATCGGTCGGCATGGCATCGGCGCAGGCCAGCCGCGATGCCACCAGCGCGCCGGCGGCATTGGCGTAGGCGGCCAGGCGATGCGGAGCCCAGCCGGACAGCAGCCCGTGGATGAGCGCGCCCCCGAATCCGTCGCCCGCGCCCAGCCCGCACAGCACCTCCACCCGGCAGGGCGGCACCGTCCAGCGCTCGGAGCCGGTGGCGATGAGCACGCCCTCCGCGCCGCGCTTGACCACGGCCAGCCGGACCCCGCGGGCCAGCAGCCGGTCCGCGGCGGTGTCGGGATCGGCGGTGCCGACCGCCACCTCCACCTCGGCCCGGTTGCCCACCACCACATTCACGTGGTCGACCATCCAGCCGATCTCGGCGCGCGCGGTCGCCGCATCGGGCCAGAACATGGGCCGGTAGTCCAGATCCAGCACGGTGTGCCCGCGCCGGGCCCGGCGTTCCAGGATGGCCCGCTGGGTGGTGCGGCCGGGTTCGGCGCTCACCCCGGTTCCGGTCACCCACAGCAGCGGCACGGAATCGACTACGTCCCAGGGGATCTCGTCCTCGGTGAGGGTGAGGTCCGGCGCGATGGGCGCGCGATAGAACAGCAGCGGCGGGTCCGCGGGCGGCTTCAGTTCGCAGAACACCACCGGCGTCTGCAGTCCCGCCGCCGTCCCCACGTACCGTGCCGACACCCCGAACCCTTCGAGGGCATCGCGCACGAAATCCCCGAACCCGTCCGGCCCCACCTTGGTCAGCACCGCGGCGCGACGGCCCAGGCGCGCCGCCGCCACCGCCACATTGGTGGCCGTGCCGCCGAGGAATTTCGCGAAGGTCGTCACCTCGGCGAGCGGCACCCCGCTCTGCTCGGGGTAGAGGTCGACGCCGACCCGGCCGATCGTCAGCACCTCCAGCTCGGTCACGGCACCACCCGCTCCAATTCGTGTTGCAGCGATTCGAGTTCGGCGCCGCCGGCCATCTGCCGGGTCAGCTCGGTGAGATCGATCGCGGACTTCTCGTAGCTGCCCAGCGTGGCGCCCCGTTTGAGGAGCAGGAAGCGGTCGCCGACCGGGTAGGCGTGATGCGGGTTGTGGGTGATGAGCACAACGCCCAGTCCGCGATCGCGCGCCTGCACCACATATCGCAGCACCACACCGGCCTGCTTCACGCCCAGGGCCGCGGTCGGCTCGTCGAGGATGAGGACCTTGGCCCCGTAGTGCACCGCCCGCGCGATGGCCACGCACTGACGCTGACCGCCGGACAGCGTGCCGACCGGCTGCTCCAGATCGGGGATGTCGATCCCCATGTCCACCAGACCTTTTCGCGCGATGTCCTGCGCCTGCCTGCGGTCCAGCAGCTCGAGCGGGCCGTAGCGCTTGACCGGCTCGGAGCCGAGCACGAAGTTGCGCCACACGCTCATCAGCGGCACCACCGCCAGATCCTGGTAGACGGTGGCGATGCCCAGATCCAGCGCCGCACGCGGCGAGGACAGCCGCGTCGATTGCCCCTCGATGCGCAGCTCCCCGGTGTCGTGCTGGTGCACGCCCGCCAGGATCTTGATCAGCGTCGATTTGCCCGCGCCGTTGTCGCCCAGCACGCAGGTAACCTCACCGGCTTGCACCACCGTCGACACGTCGCGCAGCGCCACCACGCCGCCGTAACTCTTTCCGATGCCGACCGTTTCGATGAGCGGCACCGCGGTCCCGGCGCTGTCGTTGTCCGTCGCGGTCATCGGCGTACCCTTTCCGCCCGCTTCTTGAATGCGTTGTTGACCAGCACGGCCGAGAACAGCAGCACGCCGAGGAACAGCATGAACCAGTCGCTGTTCCAGCCCGCCAGCACGATGCCCTGCCGCGCCATGCCGAAGATGAGCGCCCCGATGGCCGCCCCCACCACCGAACCGAACCCGCCGGTGAGCAGGCAGCCGCCGATCACCGCGGCGATGATGTACTGGAACTCCAGTCCCACACCCTGATTGGCCTGCACGCCTGCGAACCGCAGGAGGTTGCACGCGCCCACGATCCAGCCCGCGAACGCGGTGGTCATGAACAGCAGGATCTTGGTGCGGGTGGCCGGCACGCCCACCGCGCGGGCGGTGGGCAGCGAGCCGCCGACCGCGAAGATCCAGTTGCCGAACCGGGTGCGCGCCAGCACGATCGCCGCGATGGCGGTGACCACGATCCACCACACCACCGACGCCTGGATGCTGGCATTGCCGATCTTGGTGGTGGAGGCGAAAACCCAACCGGCGGACCGATATCCGTCCGCGCCGCGCACGCCCGACACCTGCACGGTGCCGGTGGCCCAGCGCGTCACACCGAGATTCAGGCCCTGCAGTGCCAGAAAGGTGCCCAGCGTGACGATGAAGCTCGGCAATCCGGTACGCATCACCACCCACCCGTTGAGGGCACCCACCGTGAGCGCGAAGACCAGCGAAACCACCAGCGCGAGCCAGACATTCCAGCCCGCGTGCACCGCCAGCAGCCCGGTGATCAACGCGGTGGAGGCGGTCATCACGCCGGTGGACAGGTCGAACTCGCCGCCGATCATGAGCATGGCCACCGCCACCGCCATGATGCCGAGCGTGGAGGCGTCGTCCAGCCAGGTCGAAATACCCAGTGGCTTCATGAATTTCGTGGTGACGAGACCGAAGAACACGAAGACCACCCCCGCGCCCAGCAGCGCGCCCACCTCGGGGCGGGCCACCAGCCGGTTGAGGATGGCCAGCCGATCCGGCGGCGGCGCGACCGTGGTGGTCTCGGATGTCGTTGTCGTCGTTGTCATCTCATCGTCTCCCGCCGGGTCACCGCGTGCCCTGGCCGACCAGCGCGGCGACGGCATCGACATTGCTCTTGTCCACGAACGCGGGGCCGGTCTGTACCGGATGGCCGCCGCCCACGGTGTTCAGGTTCGATTTGTAGAGCTTCAGCATCACCACCGGCAGATAGCCCTGCTCGTACTGCTGCTGATCCACCGCGAACAACAGCGTCCCGGCCCGGATCGCGCTCACCACATCGGAATTCAGGTCGAAGGTGGCCACCGTCGCCTTCGACGCGGACTCGCGCACCGCGTCCACCGCGCGGGCGGCGATCTGCGAATTCAGCGTCAGCACCGCGTCGATGGAGCGATCGGCCTCCAGCGCGCCCTTGATGCGCGACTGCACATCGGTCGGGTTGTTGATATCCACCTGCAGCGTGGTCGCGGCCCCGAAGCCCTGGGTGGCGCCGGCGCAGCGTTCGTTCGCGCCGACATTCCCGGCCTCGTGGATCACGCACAGCATCTTGTGTTTTCCGGCATCGGCCAGCCGCTTCCCGGCGGATTCACCGGCCAGGCGCTCGCTCTGGCCGACATGGCCGATGGCCCCGAACTGGACGCTCTCGGCCTCCCCGGAGTTGATCGTCACCACGGGAATCCCGGCAGCGACGGCCTTCTCGACCGACGGCTTCAGCGCGTCCGGGTTGGCCATGGACACCACCAGCCCGTCCACGCCCTGGGCCACCGCATTGTCGATGAGCTTGGCCTGCTGGGTCGGATCGCCCGAGGAGTTGTACTCGACCCGGACACCGAGATCCTTCCCGGCGGCTTCCGCACCGTTCTTGACCACGTTCCAGAAGGCGTCACCGGGCGAGCCGTGCGTCACCACGGCCACCGACTTCAGGGTGCCCACCGCGACCGGGGCCTGGGCGGGTCCGGTGCCATCGGCACCGGGGCCGCTACAGGCGGCGAGCACGGCCGCCGCCGCGAGCCAGGGCGACAGGCGCAGCCAGCGGGGGCCGCGCGATCGGGAGATTGCGGACATCGTCGTCGTCACCTCCCACTAGATCCGAGCCGAGGCGAGACCGGCGCCGATCTCGGCCAGGTGTCGCAGACTTCGCCGAGCGTCGCCCGTCGGGCCCGCGGCGGTAGCGCCGGGACGCAATGCGGTGTCCTGCTCGATCACGTACCAGCCCCGGTATCCCGCGGCGTGCGCCGCGCGGATCAGGGCCGCGATATCGACATCTCCGGTACCCAGCGGAACGTAGAGCCCCTGCCGGACGGCCTCGCTGTATTCGATACTGCCGCTGCGTACTTCGGCGGCCACGGCCGCGCGGACATCCTTGAGGTGGATATGCCCGAGGCGATCCGCGTGACGGTGGACCAGATCGACCGGGTCGGTGCCGCCGATGAGCAGGTGCCCGGTGTCCACACACAGGTCCAGCCCGGAGTCTGCGAGAAAGCGATCGACCTCGGCGGCCGTCTCGACGTGGGTGCCCACATGCGGATGCAGAGCGACGCGCAGGCCGTGGGTGGCGGCGATCTCGCCGACCACGGCCGCGGTGTCGATGAGGGTCCGCCATTCACGATCACCGAGGGGCGTCCGGGTGTCGTACCCGTCCTGCCCGGTGGCGGCGGCCAGCACCAGGATCTCGGCGCCGGCCGCCGCGAACCGCTCGGCCGCGGCGCGGGCGGCGGTGACGGCCCGGTCGGGTTCGCGGTGCAGCACCAGGGCGAGGAAGCCGCCGATCGGCGCAATACCGTAGGTGCTCAGGGTCTTTCGTAGCTCGACGGGGTCGTCGGGTAGGTAGCCGGGCGGGCCGAACTCGGTGGCGGTGATGCCGAGGTCCGCCATCTCGGCCAGGACGATGTCCGGTTCCAGGACATGCCCCCAGCCGGGGACCTCGCAGACTCCCCAGGAGATCGGCGCGGCGGCGATGCGCAAGGGGGTGATACGCAGTGGATGGAGCGGTTCGGTCATCGGCACTTCCCAGACCCGTCGTTGGCCATCGGTGAGGCTCGTTGGAGCGCTCCAACAATGTAACCTGGCTCACTCCGGTGTCAAGGGTTCGACATGTGCCGAAAAGTAGTGCGTAAACCTGGAAAATGCTGCCTTCCAGGCGAAATGGCGCCGGATACCGATGTCCAGAATATCCGATTAGAGCGCTCCATTGCCTCGGGCCACGGCAAGGCTGTAGCGTGCGACACACATCGATACCGACGGGAGGCGACCATGACCAGACCAACCATGGAGGACGTCGCCGCCCGCGCCGGCGTCTCCCGTGCACTGGTCTCGCTGGTCATGCGGAACTCCCCCAAGGTCAGCGAGCACCGCCGCCGCGCGGTGCTCACCGCGGCCGTCGAACTCGGCTACCAGCCGCACGCCATGGCGCGGTCGCTGGCCAGCCGCACCTCCAATATCGTCGGAGTCATGGTGTCCGACCTGCGCAATCCCTTCTTCGCCGATGTGGTCGAGGGCATGGACGAGGCGGCGCGGCAGGCCGGACTGGAGCTCATCCTCAATACCGGCCGCCGCAGCGCGACACGGGAACGGACCGCGCTGGAGAGCCTGCTGGGCTTCCGCCCGGGCGGGGTCATCCTGCTCTCCCCGGTGCTGCCGGCCTCCGCCATTCGCGACGCGGCGGCGCGCTGCCCGGTCGTCCTGGTCTCACGCACCTCCACCAGCCCGGCCGTGGACACCGTCAACGACGACGGCGAGCTCGGCGCGGCGCTGGCCGTGGATCACCTTGTCGCCCTGGGACATCGGCGCATCGTGCACCTCGACGGCGGCGCGGCCTTCGCGGCGCCGCCGCGGCGCAAGGGCTACACCGCCGCCATGGCCCGCTACCACCTCGAACCCATGGTGATTCCCAGCGAGCACACCGACGAGGGGGGCGCGGCCGCCATCCGCACCCTGCTGAACATCTTCTCCCCCGGCACTTTTCCCACCGCACTGGTGTGCGGCAACGATTTCAATGCCGTGGGCGCGATGGCCGCGCTCGAAGAGGCGGGACTGCGTGTGCCCGAGGACGTTTCGGTCGTCGGGTACGACAACACCTCGCTGGCGGCGCTGCGGCACGTCGCGCTCACCACCATCGACCAGCCGCGCACCCGCATCGGCGGGCTGGCCGTGGAGGCCCTCACCGAGCGACTGCGCGCCGACCGCACCGACCCGGTGCGCAAACGCCTGGAGCCGTCCCTGGTCGTCCGCTCGACCACCGCCCCACCCCGCGACTGACAGGAGCCATCGCCATGTCCCCGATCACAGTGGGCCTCGCCGGCACCGGCCGCATCGGCACCTCCCACGCCGAAACCCTCAGGGCCCTACCGGGCGTGGGCGCGGTCGTCGTCACCGACACCGATGCCGAACGCGCCCGCGCCACCGCCGACAAGCTCGAGGTGGAGTACGCGCCCGATATCGAGGCGCTCTTCGCCGCCGGTATCGACGGCCTGGTCATCACCACCGCCACCGATTCCCATCCGGCCCTCATCACCGCCGCCGTCGACCGCGGCATCCCGGTCTTCTGCGAAAAGCCCATCGCCGCAGACATTCTGGGCACGCTGCAGGTGGTCGAACGCGTGGAGCGCTCGACCGTGCCGGTCCAGATCGGCTTCCAGCGCCGCTTCGACGCCGGGTACCGGGCCGCGCGCGCCGCCGTCGCCGCCGGGGATCTGGGCTGGATCCACACCCTGCGCGCCACCACCCTCGACCCCGCGCCACCGCCCGCCGAGTACATTCCGCGCTCGGGCGGCCTGTTCCGCGATTGCGGCGTCCACGATTTCGACATCATCCGCTGGGTCAGCGGCCGCGAGGTGGTGGAGGTCTACGCCACCGGATCCAATCGCGGAGACCGGTTCTTCGCTGAGGCGGGCGATGTCGACACCGCCGCGGTGGTGCTGCGCCTCGACGACGGCTCGCTGGCCAATGTCGCGCTCAGCCGCTACAACGGCGCGGGCTACGACGTGCGGCTGGAAGTGCTGGGCTCTCAGGGCAATGCCATCGTCGGGCTCGACGAGCGCGCCCCGCTGCACTCGGTCGAACCCGGCCAATCGCCCTCGGGCCTGCCCGCCTATCCGGGCTTCATGGACCGCTTCCACGGCGCCTACACCGAGGAGCTGGCCACCTTCCTGGGCGTGATCACCGGCCGGCTGGCCAATCCGTGCCCGCCCGCCGACGCCCTGGAGGCCTTCTACATCGCCGAGGCCTGCGAGCTGTCCCGGCATCAGGCCAAGCCGGTGCGGCTGGCCGACATCCGCCGCTGAAACTTCGGCTACCGCAGCGCGGTCTCCCCGTTTACCCTTCGGTGTGCCCGGTGATCACAGCGGGACCACCGAGACGAGAGCTATTGGGATGAGCGGCAATTCGATACCACCGGGCTATCATCCGCAGGACGAGCTGTGGACGCAGGACACCGTCGTGTTCGACGCGGTGCGCGAGGACCACGACGGGCGGCAGGCCGGGCCCGGCGGCGGTCGGCCGCGGAATTCGCAGGCCAGCCGGTACGTGATCATTGGTCTCACGGCCACGATCGCCGTAGCGTTGCTGGCCATCGGCGGCCTGCTCCTGTCCGGCCACGGCAGCTGGAACGCGGCACCGAATGCCACGACGGGCCCCGCGCCGACGCGCATCGTGCTCACGACCACCACACCCGCGTCACCCACGACGACCGCACAGGCGGCCGAGGTGACCACGGCGCCCGACACGGCCACCACCACCACGACGACCACCACCACCACCACGACCGCCACGACGACCAGCGCGGCCGCGGTCAGCGGGACCTGCACCCAGGCCGGCCAGACCGCTGTCGCGGGCGACGGCTCGGTCCTGACCTGCAATGTGGCCGGAGACGACACGCTCCGCTGGCTGTCGGTCAGCACGCCCTCGCTCGGATTCCCGTGCAACGCGACCGAGGCCGGGACCTTCGGCTACGCCCCGAACGGCACCCAGCTGCTGTGCTCGCGCCGCGCGGGATCGACCACGCCGACCTATGTGTGGGACAGCCCGGGACCCGTGACCAGCGGAACGCACGAGCCCGGCACGATCTGCAATCTCAAGAAGGACGTGGTGGCCAAGTCCTCGAGCGGCCGGGCCGTCACCTGCCTGCCCACCAGCGGAAACAACAACGGCAACTACGTCGGCGCGTGGAAGCCCGTGTCCTGAGACCGATTTCCCACAGGGTGACGACACCCGGCTGGATCAGCTGGGTGAGGGTGTCGGCCACGCCACACCTCGGCGATCCGGCCGTCGGTGAGACGCATGTGACCGCCGTCACCGCCACCCAGGGTTTCAGCTCACCAGCAAACCGACAGCGAGACCCGTCATGACGAGGGCGATCACCGAATCCAGCACCCGCCACGCGCGCGGCTTCGCGAAGATCGGGGCCAGCAGCCGGGCGCCGAAGCCGAGCGAGACGAACCAGATCAGGCTGCCCGCAATGGCTCCCGCGGTGAGGAACCAGCGATCCGGGGTGGCATAGGTATTGGCGAAGGATCCCAGCAGCACGACGGTGTCCAGATAGGCGTGCGGGTTGAGCCAGGTGACGGCCAGGCAGGTGGCCACGGCCGCGCCCAGCGCGATGGGCGCGCCGCCGCCCGCGGACAGGGCGGAGGCGGAGAACGCGCGCTTGGCGGCGAGGGCGGCGTAGCCCAGCAGGAAGGCCGCCCCCGCGTACCTGGCGATGGTCATGATCATCGGGGCCGAGTTCACGATCGCCCCGAAGCCCGCGACACCCAGGGTCATGAGGATCACGTCGGAGCCGATGCACACCGCGACCACCGGCAGGACATGCTCGCGCCGGATCCCCTGACGCAGCACGAAGGCGTTCTGCGCACCGATCGCCACGATGAGCGACAGGCCGAATCCGAGTCCCGAAATGGCCGCCAGGGCCGCCGATGATGCGTTCACACGCTCGAAAGTAGGGCAGGCGTCCAGCACCAGGCCAGCTAAAGATTCTGAGGCACCATTACGATTTCTTACTATGGATCTGCAGCTCGACCAACTGCGCGCGCTCGACGCCGTCATCAGCGAGGGCACCTTCGACGCCGCCGCCCGCAGGCTCAGCGTGACACCGTCGGCAATCAGCCAGCGCATCAAGGCGCTGGAGGACGCCGCGGGCCGCATCCTGGTGCAGCGCACCAAACCGGTGCAGCCCACCGAATCCGGGCTGACGGTGCTGCGGCTGGCCCGCCAGATCCAGCTGCTGACCAGCGATACCGCGCGCGAGCTCGGCGACGTGCACCAGCCCGGCGCCGCCCGGGTGGTCATTCCCATCGCCGTCAATGCCGATTCGCTGCAGACCTGGGTCATTCCGGCGCTCGGCCGCGCCGCCGCCGGGGTGTCGTTCGACATCCATCGCGAGGACGAGGAACACACCACCCGCCTGCTGCGCGACGGCACCGTCATGGCGGCCATCACTTCCACCGCCGCGCCGGTGCAGGGCTGTACGGTGCGGCGACTGGGGGCCATGCGCTATCGGCCCATGGCCCAGCCCGCCTTCGCCCGCACCTGGTTTCCCGACGGCGCGAATGCGAAATCGTTCGCACACGCGCCCGTGGTGCTGTTCGACCGCAAGGACGATCTGCAGTTCCGGCTCATGCGCCACTACACCCGCAAGCCCGTGGATCCGCCCCGGCATTACATACCGTCCTCGGCCGGATTCAATGACGCGGTATGCGCCGGCATGGGCTGGGGGATGATCCCCGACCTCATGATCCGCCCCGAGGACGAGCTGATTCCGCTGGATGAGAAGGTATTCGTAGATGTCCCGCTCTACTGGCAGCAATGGCGGCTCGATTCCCCGGCACTGACCCTCGTGGCCGCTACGATCGCCGAAGCCGCCGCGGAATCCCTGTTGTGAAAGGCCACAGGTTGCGATCGGCCACAAGGAGATTCGTTTTCCGTCACCCGGGGTAATAGATGACGTGGGCGGGGTCGGATGCGATAGTCGAAGGCATTGCGGTTAGCCAGGAAGGAATTTCGTTGTCCCAAACTGTGCGCGGCGTCATCGCACGCTCGAAGAACGCCCCGGTGGAAGTCACCGACATCGTCATCCCGGACCCGGGTCCGGGTGAGGCCGTGGTGCGGGTGCAGGCCTGCGGGGTGTGCCACACCGACCTGCACTACCGCGAGGGCGGCATCAACGACGAATTCCCGTTCCTGCTCGGGCACGAGGCCGCCGGCATCGTGGAATCGGTGGGCGAGGGCGTCACCGATGTCGAGCCCGGCGATTTCGTCATCCTGAACTGGCGGGCGGTGTGCGGTTCGTGTCGCGCCTGCCGCAAGGGCAAGCCCTGGTACTGCTTCTCGACCTTCAACGCCTCCCAGCCCATGACCCTCACCGATGGGACCCCGCTCACCCCCGCCCTGGGCATCGGCGCCTTCGCGGAGAAGACCCTGGTCCACGCCGGGCAGTGCACCAAGGTCGACCCCAGCGTGTCCCCCGCTGCGGTGGGGCTGCTGGGCTGCGGTGTCATGGCCGGGCTGGGCGCGGCCATCAATACCGGCGGGGTCGGCCGCGGTGACTCGGTCGCGGTCATCGGCTGCGGCGGGGTCGGCAACGCGGCCATCGCGGGCGCGAAGCTGGCGGGCGCGACCACCGTGATCGCGGTCGACATCGATGAGCGGAAGCTGGAGTGGGCCACCGGATTCGGGGCCACCCACACCGTCAACGCCGCCAAAGAGGATGCGGTGGAACGGGTTCAGGAACTCACCGACAGCTTCGGCGCCGACGTGGTGATCGATGCCGTGGGCCGCCCCGAGACCTGGAAACAGGCGTTCTACGCGCGCGATCTGGCCGGCACCGTGGTGCTGGTGGGCGTGCCGACACCGGAGATGACCCTCGAGATGCCGCTCATCGACTTCTTCTCCCGCGGTGGATCGTTGAAGTCCTCGTGGTACGGCGACTGCCTGCCCTCACGCGACTTCCCCTACCTCGTCGAGCTCTACAAACAGGGCCGCCTGGACCTGGATGCCTTTGTGACGGAGACTATTTCGCTGACCGATATCGAAGCCGCCTTCGCCAAGATGCATCACGGCGACGTACTGCGCTCGGTGGTGGTGTTCTGATGGCGCACATCGACCACGCCGTCACCGTCGGCACCTTCAGCCTCGACAACGAGACCTTCGACGTCGACAACAATGTCTGGGTGGTCGGCGACGACCTGGAGTGCGTCGTCATCGACGCGCCCCACAATGTCGAGGCGATCCTGGATGTCATCGGCACCCGCAAGGTCAAGGCCATCCTGGTCACCCACGCGCACGACGACCACATTCGCGTCGCGCCCGAATTGTCCAGGGCCACCGGCGCTCCCGTGCTCATGCATCCCGACGACCTGGTGCTGTGGCAGCACACGCATCCGGAGACCAGCCCCGACGGCGAACTGTCCGACGAACAGGTGATCGAGGTCGGCGGGACCGAACTGCACGTGCTGCACACCCCGGGGCACGCCCCGGGCGCGGTCTGCTTCCACTCCCCCGACCTGGGCGTGGTGTTCACCGGTGACACCCTGTTCCACGGCGGGCCGGGTGCGACCGGTCGGTCCTACTCGGACTTCGGCACCATCGTCGACTCGATCGCCGACCGCCTGCTCACCCTGCCGCCGGAGACCCTGGTGCACACCGGGCACGGCGAATCCACCACCATCGGCGCGGAATCCCCACAGCTCGAGGAGTGGCGCGCCCGGGTGAACTGACCCATCGCGGCAGCAGGACCGGTCCGGCGCAGATCGCCGGGCCGGTCCTCTGTCAAGTTCCCTAATCCGCCCCGCACCGCGGCGCGCCAGCCCCGGACACGCCGGATTCGCCGGTTTCGCAAGCTCATTCGCGAGATTTTCCCGGCAAACCGGCGCCTAAAGTTGTCCATGAGAAAACTGACAGCCGCTCTGGCCTTGACGTTCGTGCCGCTGCTCGCCGTGGGGTGCTCATCATCAGGTTCGGACTCGGTGAGCAAGAGCGACGTGCAGACGAAGGCCACCAGCTTCTACAAGGACAAGTCGCACGAGGACGCGAAAACCGTGACCTGCGACGGCAGCCTGCCCGCCAAGGTGGACGCCACCCAGACCTGCACCGCCACCTCCGCCGACGGGCAGACCTGGGCGATCAATGCCAAGGTGACCAAGGTCGACGGCAAGGACGTCTACTACGACCTGACCCTGACCGACGCCTTCGTCGCGCCGGACGATGTGGCTTCCAGTGTCTCGAACTTCTACCAGTCGAAGGTGGGCGCCGCCCCGCAGTCCTCCACCTGCAACGGCCTGCTGCGCGGCGCCACCGGCTCGACCATCCGGTGCGTGGTGACCGAATCCGACGGCACCCGCTGGGGCGTCACCGCCAAGACCACGAACGTGGAAGGCTCGAAGGTCAACTACGACATGATCGTCGACGACCAGCCGATGCCCTGATACCGGGGACTATCGGCACGTATAGAGCGTGGCCTCGGCCAGTTCATCCACCACGTCCGAGAGCTGGCCGCGGGTTCGGAAGGCATTGACCTGACGCCGCGCCCCGTTGCCGCGCGCCAGGAGCGCGGCCACGGTGTCGGTGACGAAGGCGAGGTCGTCCAACTGGTCCAGGGCGGGCCGGATGCGGTCGATGAGCCGGGTCAGCAGCCGCACAGGCCCTGTTCGTGCGCCAGCCGGCCGAAGCTCGCGGCGATCCGGCGGTAGCGCGGGGTGGCGGTGGGTCCGCGCCCGGCCGGGCCCCGAGTCCGCGCCGCGGCCCGGATCTGTCGGTCGGGTGGGTCACAATGCCGGGTATGGCATACGACGAGGAGCTGGCCGACCGGATTCGGGACGCGCTCGGGCCCGAACTGGTCAATGTGGTCGAAAAGAAGATGTTCGGCGGCCTGGCGTTCCTGGTGGGCGGCAATATGGCCGTCGCGGCCAGCGGCAAGGGCGGGCTGATGGTGCGGACCGATCCGGATACCTCCGCGGCGCTGCTGCGGGCGGGGTCGGTCGAGCCGATGGAGATGGGCGGCAAGAAGATGCACGGGTGGCTGCGCGTCACCACCGCGACCGTCGCCGACGACGATGTGCTCGACGAATGGGTCCGGCGCGGGGTCGATTTCGCCAAGACGCTACCGCCCAAATAGGGCGCAATCGGTGTGTGCCGGGGCACAGCTCCGGCGTGACTGTGTCCCGCTTCACCGAATGACCAATTGCCGCAAGAGGTTTGCCGGGTTCCGTCACCCCTTCTTTACACCGCACCACAGCCGGGGAAACCTGCGTCCAGCACTGTGGTGAACATGAGGCAAACCGAGATTCATACGCTGGCCTGCGAAGTCTGCGGTCGTCTGCCCCATCCGAAACGCACCCGCATGGCGCTGGCCAAACTCGCCGCGGTCTTCCCGGTCGAACTCGCCCTGCACGCCCTGGTCGTCCACCTCGAACTGCCCTATCTGGCAACGGTTTCCGTGCTCGCCGTCGCCGCAACCATCCTCGTCATCTGGGTGGTCGAACCCGGCGCCATGCGCTATCTCGGCCGCTGGCTGCACGCCCCGGAACTGCGCCACCGCCACCGTCTCGACAGCGCCGAGCGGCTCTGGCGCATCCGGGTGCACCTGGACGACAAGCCCGGGCGGCTGGAACTGCTGGCCAAGCAGCTCGCCGACCGGCGGGCCAACATCCTGGCCGTGCACGTGCATCACCTGGAGAACGGCGTGCTCGACGAGCTGGTGGTCTCCACACCGGCCGAGCTCGGCCCGCAGCGGCTGACCCAGGCCATCGCCCGCGCGGGCGGGGTCGCCGCCGGCATCTGGCCCGCGTCGGCGCTCACCCTGGTCGACGGCCAGACGCGCGCACTGGGACTGGCCGCGCGGGTGGCCGCCGACCCCGCGGAACTGCCGCTGGTGATCGCCGAACTGCTGGGTGCGCAATACGTTCCGGATCCGGACCCGGGCCGCGCGCCCGGCGGCACCCTGCTCGAGATCGGTCCGCACGACGATCTCGCGGCCATGACCTTCCTGCGTACCGGGGAGCCGTTCACGCCCGCCGAGGTCGCCCGGGCACACCGGCTCACCGATCTGGCCCTGGTCACCGCCCGGCACTGACCCGTCACCAGCGGATTCCCTTCGCGCATCTCACCATTCAGGACGCGGTACCGGGGCGTACAGGTTTTCGTACCGCATAGTTTCACTTCGTGGCAGACTCCGTGATGCGCATTCGATCGAAACGCGCGCTAGGGGTTGGTTGATCGATGAGTTTGCGGCGAAGCGGTGCGCGACGGGGGGATGCGGACATCGGCGGGAATCCGCCTGCCCGCACAGTGATTCGCACCGCGAAACTGGCCGCGGTGCCGCTGGCCTACGCCGGGCGGCAGGCGGCCGGGGCCGGCAAGCGGGCACTGGGCCGGCCGGCGGGTGAGATCGATCGGGAGATCCAGCTGCGCACCGCCGAGCACATGGCCGAGGTGCTGGGCGAATTGAAGGGCTGCGCCGCCAAACTGGGCCAGGTGCTGGGCATCTACGAGCTGGCCCTGCCGCCGGAGCTGGCCGAGCCCTATCGGATCGCGCTGGCCCGGCTGCAGGACGCCGCGCCGCCCATGCTGCCGCGCACCGTGCACACGGTGCTGGCGGCGTCCTTCGGCCCGGATTGGCGGGACAACTTCCGGGAATTCGACGATCGCCGGGCCGCCTCGGCCACCATCGGCCAGGTGCATCGCGCGATCTGGCACGACGGCCGGGCGGTGGCGGTCAAGGTCATGTACCCCGGCGCCCGCGCGGCGGTGGACAGCGATTTGCAGCGGCTGCGCGGATTGGCCTGGCTGACACCGGTTTTCGCGCCGCACACCGACGGTCGCGCGGTGGTGGACGAGCTGGCCGAATGCCTGCGCATGGAGCTGGATTTCGCGGCCGAGGCACAGAGCCAGCGCCGCTTCGCGGAAGCCTACGCCGGGGATCCGGATTTCCGGGTGCCGCAGGTGGTGGCGCAGTGCGGCGATGTGATCGTCAGCGAGTGGCTGGACGGTATTCCGCTGTCCCGCTTGATCACCACGGGCGCGCAGGCCGAGCGCGACCGGGTGGGCATGCTGGCGGTCCGGTTCTTCTGGTCGTCCGCGCCGCGCTCGGGGCTGCTCTACAGCGATCCGCATCCCGGCAATTTCCGGGTGCTGCCCGACGGCCGCCTGGGCGTGGTGGATTTCGGGGCCTGCCCGGCGTGGCCGCCGGCCCAGTTCCCGGCACTGGTGCACGACCTGGCCGACGCGCTCATCAATGGCGGGCCGGCCGAGCTGGACCGGGCCACGCGCAGCCACGGGTTCACCGATGAGCAGCGCGGTCTGGACAGCGCGGGGCTGGCCCAGAAGCTGCTGCCGTTCACCGAACTGCTGCGGCACGAGACGTCCCGGGTCGATACCGAGTGGCTGCGCGGCCGCACCCGCGACGCCATGAGCCCCAGGCTGGACAATGTGTACCGCCAGCTCGGGATACCCGCGTATCTGATGCCGTTCCAGCGCGGACTGGTCACCTTGCTGGGGTTGGTCGCGCAGCTCGCGACGACCGGGCCGATGCGCGCCGAGATTCTGCGCTGGTCACCGGAATTGAGCGCGGTCATGGACCGGCATCGGGCGCGCGGCGGGCAGCCGGCCGATCTCGAGGCCGTGCGGCTGCGCCGGGCGGGCGCGGCGGCGACCGGGTTCGCGGCGGGCTGAGCCGCACCGGACCGGCTTGCGGGCTCACCGTCACCCCAAGGTCTTGATCACTGTCCCAGACAGAACTACCCTGGGTGACAGGCGCAACGTAGCGCCGGAGTCTGTCCGGAAGGTCCCCGTCGTGACCACTGCATCCAAAGACATCCGCCCTCCTGAGCTTTCGGCTCCGGACCACGAGGTCGCCGTCATCGGCGCGGGGCCCGGCGGCATTGCCGCGGGGGTCAAGCTGAAGCGGGCCGGGGTGCGCGACTTCGTCCTGCTGGAACGGGCCCACGAGGTCGGCGGCAGCTGGCACGAAAACCATTACCCGGGGCTGGAAGTCGATATCCCGTCCCTGGCCTACCAGTACTCGTTCGCGCGAAACCCCAACTGGAGCAGGCTGTTCGCCTCCGGCGCGGAGGTGAAGCGATATCACATGACGGTGGCGCGGCGGTTCGGGCTCTATCCGCACATCCGGTTCGGGACCACCGTGGTCAGCGAGGAGTGGGACGAGGACCGGCACCGCTGGACGCTGCACCTCGACACTGGCGAGGTGACGACCGCGCGGTTCGTCATCAGCGCGGTCGGGGCGTTCATCAGTCCGAAGACCGATCCCGGAATTCCCGGATTGGCGCTGTACCAGGGCACGATTCAGCGCCCCTCGGACTGGGACGACGACTACGACCTCACCGGCAAGCGGGTCGCGATCATCGGCACCGGCGCGAGCTCGGTGCAGATCACGCCGGCGATCGCGGGCGCGGTGGGCAGCCTCGCCGTCTTCCAGCGCACGCCGGTGTGGTGCCTGCCCAAACCCAATCCGCGGATTCCACGCGCGGTCCAGCTGGCCCTGCAGGCCCCCGGGCTGCAGGCGACGCTGCACGGCGCGGTGCTGGTGGTGGTCGACGCCGCCCTGCGCGGCATGTCGAACGCACCGCTGGCGGTGGTGCGGCCGGCCATGCGGGCCTTCGATACGACCGCCATTCGCGGCTATCGCGGTCTGCTGCGACTCATGGTGCGCGATCCCGGGATTCGGGTGGGCCTCACCCCGGACTACGGGCCGATCGCCAAGCGGCCGACCTTGAACACCGGGTATCTGCTGGCGTTCAACCGGGACAATGTCGACCTGGTGACCACGCCCATCGAACGATTCACCGCGCACGGCATCCGCACCACCGACGGCGTCGAGCGCGAATTCGACTTGATCGTGCTGGCCACCGGCTATCACGTGTTCTCCGATCCGGAGACCTACACGCCCGGGATGGTGGTCGGCCGCGACGGTGTCGATCTCGGAAAGTATTTCACCGAGCAGGGATTGCAGGCCTACGAGAGCGTCTCGCTGCCCGCGCTGCCCAATCGGTGGACGCTGGTCGGCCCGTATTCATGGACCGGCAGCGGCTGGCACGCCTTCGTGGAGATGACCGCCGACCATGCGGTGCGCGCCATTTCGGAGGCGCGGCGACGCGGGGCGACATTCGTGGCCATCCGTCAGGACGTGCACGACGCCTATCACCGCCGCGTGTATCGGCGGGGCGCGGCCATGCGCTACTACCTGGCCGAATTGAATGCGCACGTGCCCACCTACTACCGCAATTCGCAGGGCGACAGCACCTATATCCGGCCCACCGGATTCTTCTCGGCGCAGCGGGCGCATCGTCACTTCCCGTTCGCCGACTACGAATTCGAGCGGTTGCCCGCCTGACCCCGCCGTTCGACAAGGAAGTCGAGCCATGATGGAACTGCCGAAATCGGTCCGGATCGCACTGGGCGCGGCCGGATACGGCATCAGCGACCGCCGCCTGGCACCGGCCGTGACGGGCCGGGTGATCCTGGTGACGGGTGCGTCCTCGGGCGTCGGGCGGGCCACCGCGCGCCGCCTGGCCGCCAATGGCGCGACCGTGCTCGCAGTCGCCCGCCGCGAGTCCCTGCTGGCGGAATTACGTTCGGAGACCGCGGAATTCCCGGGAACCGTCCACCCCTATCCGGCGGATCTCTCCGATACCGAGGCCTGCGCGGCACTCATCACGCACGTACTGGCGGAGCACGGGCACGTGGATGTCTTCGTCAACAATGCCGGTCGATCGATTCGCCGCTGGCTGTCGGATTCGCTGGACCGCTGGGACAATTTCGACGACACCGCGCGCATCAACTTCCTCGGCCCCATGCGCCTGGTGCTGAGCCTGCTGCCGTCCATGCGGGCGCGCAGGCAGGGGCACATCGTCAATATCAGTACCGCCGGTGTGCACGGCCCGGGTGTCGGCTGGACGGCCTATATCGCCTCCAAGTCCGCGTTCAATTCCTGGATGCGCGGCGCCGCACCGGAATTGCGCGCGGACGGCATCGATGTCACGACCGTTCACCTGCAACTGGTGCGCTCGGACATGCTGGGGCCGTACCGGATCTATCGCTACACCCCGAGCATGTCGACCGAGGAGGCGGCGAGCATGGTGTGCCGGGCGATCGTGGACCGTCCCCTGGCGATCCGGCCGTGGTGGGAGCGGGCCGGCGCGCCCCTGTCCTATGCGCTGGACAATTCCCGTGCGGCGCAACGGCTGCTGACCACATACGCGAAGGCCGGGAACTGGAACAATCGGCCGGTCGACTGGGCCGGGCCGATCGGGCGGGTCGAGCGAGCCGCCAACCTGATCGACGACGCGGTGACGGTGGCCGGGTGGATTCCGGCCAGCGGCGCGCTGAACCTGGTGCCGCCCACCCGGATTCCCCAGCTGGCCCGGGCATTGCGCGGTGGGGTCGGACTGGCCACGGCACTGTCGGTGTGCGCCGCGCGGTTCCCGGATCGGCCCGCCATGATCGACGACGACGGCCCGATCACCGCGGCCGAGCTGGATCGGCAGGTGCAGCGGCTGGCGGCGGCGCTGCGGGCGCGCTGGGATGTGCGGCGCGGGCAGCGGGTGGGGGTGCTGTGCCGCAATCATCGGGGATTCGTGATCGCGGCCTATGCGGCGGCGCGGCTCTCCGCGGATCTGGTGCCGTTGAACTACGGCTTCGCCGGGCCGCAGATCGGTGAGGTGCTCGACCGCGAACGCGTGGAATTGCTGCTGTACGACGGCGAATTCCATACCGCGATCGACAAATCCGGATACCGGGGTCGGCGGGTGGTGGTGCGAGGCGCCGCGGACGGCTTGCCGACCGTCGCGGACCTGGTCGCCGCGGGCGGGCCGCCGGTGCGCGAACCCGCGGGTGGGGGCTCGATCATTCTGCTCACCGGCGGCACCACCGGTGTACCCAAGGGCGCGCCCCGCACACTCGGCGCGCGGTCCGTGCTGGCCGGGCTGAGCCCGCGCATGGTGCTCGCGCTCGGCGACCTGGCCCGGATCGAAACGATTCCGCGGCTCGGACGGCCCATGGTGATCGCCCCGCCGCTGCATCACACCTACGGGTTCCTGGCGCTCGCCGCGGCGTTCCTGCTCGGGTCGACCGCCATCGTGCACGACCGGTTCGACGCCGACACCGTGCTCGCCGATATCGAGCGGCATGGTGTGCAGATCGCCTGCCTGGTGCCGACCATGATCAAGCGGATCATGGATCTGCCGGCGGCGGACCGCCGCGGCCATCACCTCGAGAGCCTGCGGATGGTGGTGTGCGGCGCTGCTCCCCTGCCCGCCTGGCTGGCCACCGCCTTCATGGACGAGTTCGGTGAGGTGCTGTTCAACGCGTACGCCTCCACCGAGACCGGCGCGGGGACCTTCGCCACGCCCGCGGATCTGCGGGCCGCGCCCGGGACCGTGGGGCGGCCGTTGACCGGGATCGTGGACATCCGCATCGTCGACGGCGACGGCCGCGAGGTGCCCACCGGTGTCACCGGGCGGATCGTCAACAAGAACCCGGGCGTGTTCGCCGGCTACAGCGACGGCCGGACCAAGACGATGGTCGGACAGCACATGGACTCCGGTGATCTCGGGCATGTCGATGCCGAGGGCAGGCTGTTCGTGGACGGCCGCTCCGACGACATGATCGTCTCCGGCGGCGAGAACGTCTTCCCGCAGGAGGTCGAGGAGGCGCTGCTGGCG
Organism: Nocardia sp. NPDC004711; assembly: GCF_053601595.1. NCBI lineage: Bacteria > Bacillati > Actinomycetota > Actinomycetes > Mycobacteriales > Nocardiaceae > Nocardia > Nocardia sp. NPDC004711. The sequence goes on from NZ_JBSGCB010000004.1 coordinate 176,685, forward strand.
CATCCGGCGGTGGCCGACGCCGGGGCCGTCGGGGTGCCCGACGACGATTTCGGGCAGCGGCTGGCGGCGGCCGTGGTGCTCCGGGCCGGGGCGCGGGCCGGGGCACGCACCCTGCAACGGCACATCAAGGCCACGCTGGCCGGCTACAAGGTGCCGCGCGACATCGTGTTCGTGCCCGAACTGCCGCGCACGACCGCGGGCAAGTTACGGCGGCAACAGCTTCCGGAGGTCATCGCGCGGGCGCGCGCGGCGGCCGAGTCCGGCGGCGCTCTCGAATCCGATCCATCCAGGACGTGAGGTCTCAGTCATGATCGCTACCAATGGTTCCCAGCCCCGGCCCACCCATGAGGTCGTGATCGTCGGTGCGGGTCTGGGCGGGATCGGCGCGGGTGTCGCGCTGCGCCGCATCGGGGTCGAGAACTTCGTCCTGGTCGACAAGTGGCCGAAGGTCGGCGGCACCTGGCTGGCCAATACCTATCCCGGTGTGGCCGTGGATATTCCGTCGCCGGTGTACAACTTCTCGTTTCAGCCGCGGTCGCACTGGTCGCGATTCTTCGCGCCCGGCGCGGAATTGCAGCGGTACGCGGAGGAGGTCGTCGATCGGCAGGGGCTGCGCGGCAAGCTGCGGCTCGGATCGGGCGTCGTGCTCGGGGTTTTCGACGAGGAGCGGGATCTGTGGCGGATCGCCCTCGAGGACGGCACGGAGATCACGGCACGCTATGTGATCGGCGCGGTCGGCGGGCTGGAGCAGCCGCACAATCCGGATATTCCGGGGGTCGGCCACTACACCGGCAAGATCATGCACAGTTCCCGGTGGGATCACGGCTACGACTACCGGGGTAAGCGGGTGGCGGTGATCGGCACCGGAGCCACGGCGCTGCAGGTGATTCCCGAACTGGCCAAGCAGGTCGCGCAGCTGACCGTGTATCAGCGGCGGGCCATCTGGATCGGGCCGAAGGTGGACTTCCCTATGGGGCCGGTCGCGAACGCGGTGCTGAATTTCGCGCCGCTACAGCGGACAGTGCGCCTTCTCGGCAATGTGGGCGTGAACGCGGGGCTGGGGGCAGGGCTGGCCATCTCCAACTATCCGCGGCTGACCTCGATGGGTATGACGGCGGCCGAAACCGCCATGAAGGCCTTTCTTTTCAGTCAGGTGCGCGATCCCGAGCTGCGCCGCAAGCTGACGCCGGACTACCGCTTCGGGTGCAAGCGGCCGTCGATCTCGAACTCGTATTTCAAGACGTTCACCCTCCCGCATGTCGATCTGGTCACCGAGGCCATCGAGCATTTCACGCCGACCGGCATCGTCAGCGCCGACGGGCGGGAGCGGGAATTCGATATGGTGCTGTGCGCCACCGGATTCAAGGTGATGGAGAAGGGGTACACGCCGCCCTATCCGATCTACGGTCGCGACGGGCTCGAACTGGGCGAATTCTGGGACGAGCACCGCTTCCAGGCCTATCAGGGGGTGTCGGTGCCCAGGTTCCCCAATGCCTTCCTGATCGTCGGGCCCTACGCTTACGCGCCCGGTTCGTATATTCCGCTGATCGAATCGACCTCGGCGCACGCGGCGCGGGTCATCGGGGAGGCTCGCCGGCGCGGCGCAACCCGGGTGGAGGTGCGGCAGCAGCCGCACGACGAGTACTTCGCGCGGATGGACAGGCGGGCCAAGCGGACCCACCTGTTCACCCAGGGCTGTATCACCTCGAACACCTACTACATCAACTACCAGGGCGACGGCGCGGCCTTCCGGCCCTCGACCCAATTGGAAATGTATTGGGAAAACAGGCATTTCCCACTCGACGACTACCGCTACAGCACCGCCGCGGTGCGCGAGCTCCAGGAGGCGGCCTCCTGAGAACCCTGGGCGCGCAGCCGGCCGATCACTCCTCTTCGGCCAGCGCCGCCAGCCGATCGACCGATGCCTGCAGCTTCTCCGAGGTGGTGGCGCGCGCCCGGGCCAGGCGCTTCTCATCGGCCAGATGGGTCCAGTCGTACGTGTGGGTCACGCGGGTCCGGTTGTCGCCCAACGGCTCCAGCTCCCACCGCCACAGGTGGCCGGGCGGCTGTGCACCGGGTTCCGAAGGCAGCCAGGCGATTCGGCGCGCCTCCTCGAATTCCACGATCCGGTTCTGGCGGACCCCGCCATGGGTGAGCGTCATCTCGAAGACGTCACCGACCGACCGCACCCGCTGCCCGGGCTCCGCCTGCGCGAGATTGTCGTTCGCATCCCAGCGGGGCTGCTGCGCCGGATCGGCGATCAATTCGAATATCCGCGCGGCCCCGGCGGCTATCTCACGCTCTGCGGACACAACTCGCCTGGCTTCTCCACCGTCGCTCATACCCCGATCGAACCACCCCTCGGGCCGTCCACCACGATCGGGGAGGCCGGACCGGCTGGGCGGTGGCGCGCCGGGGAGTCCGGGCTCGGCCGCCGAGGATCGACACGGCGGCCAGGATCGAACCACCCCCGAGCCAGAGGACGCTGAGCGGGCCCGCGTGGTCGACCGCGATGCCGCCGGCCAGCGCGCCGAGGGCGATCGAGAAATTGAAGGTCGAGACGAACGGGGACGACGCCGCTTCTGTGGTGTCCGGGGCGGCCCGCAGGATGCGGGTCTGGAAGGTGACGGGGACGGCGCCGTAGCCGAGGCCCCAGAGCATCAGGATCGTACCGGCGGCAACGATATTCGTGTCGAAGAGGGCGAGCGCGGCCATGGCCGCGACCAGCAGCACCCCGATGCCGAGGGTGGTGCGCCGCAGGCTCTTCGCGACCAGCGCGCCCGCGAGGAAGTTGCCGCAGATGCCGGCGATGCCGAATACCAGCAGCAGCACCCCGGTCGCGCGATCGTCGACACCGTGCTCGTGCAGGATCGGGCGCACGAAGGTTCCCGCAGGTGGACCGACTGCTCGGCCGGCAGGCTCGGCATCAGGAAGACCATGCACACCACCGAGGTCAGGCCGAGCACGCCGACCGCGCCGAAGGCGGTGCGCCAGCCGCTCGGTCGCCGAGGAACGTGCCGGTGGGAACGCCCAGCACCGAGGCGGTTTCGACACCGCCGAAGATGACCGCGGTGGCGCGGGCGACCTGATGCTCGGGCACCAGCCGCAGCGCGATGCCGCCCGCGATGGACCAGAAGCCACCGACATCCGGGTCAGCGGCATCGCCGCCGGGCTGCACGCGGTCCTCGAATTGCCGGACGGCACAGAGGATTCCACCCTGCATGCCGCCCGCCGCCGCGGTCTGGCCCTCGACGGCCTGCGCCGCTACCGCCACCCCGCCGCCCGCATGCCGCACCGCGACGGTCTGGTCATCGGCTACGGCACGCCCTCCGACCACGGTTTCGGCCCCGCACTCGAAGCCCTGTGCCAGGCCCTGCCCGATCGATGACGCACCACTTCCGCCACGGCGTCGGCCTGTAGCGCGGAGGTAGCTCCGGTCCGCTGCACACTCCCGGCAGTGTGCAGAATAGGACGATGACCGTTCGACAGCTTGTTTCCTCAGGTGCCCAATGGGAGCCGATCGTCGGCTATTCGCGCGCGGTCCGCGTCGGCCAATGGATCGCGGTGGCCGGCACCACCGCCGCCACCCCCGACGGCCCGCCCGTGGGCGGCGACGATATCGCCGAACAAACCCGCGAGGCTCTCCGCCGAATTGCCGCCGCCCTCAGCGAAGTCGGCGCCTCCCTCGAAAACGTCATCCGCACTCGAATCTATGTCACCGACATCTCCCGCTGGGAAGAAGTGGGCAAGGCCCACGGCGAAGTCTTCGCGCACATCCGCCCCGCCGCCACCATGCTCCAAATCTCCCAGCTGATCGACCCGCGACTCCTGGTCGAAATAGAAGCCGACGCGATACTCCCGTAGCCGCGCTCTTCCTGCACGCGGGGACCTTCTCGAACGGGTCGTCGACGAGGGCGAAGGCATGCGTGTTGTCGTGCACGAACACCACGGCATGAAAGGTCCCACCGCCAGGATTCCCCGCCCCGATGCCGACGGTGAACCGGGCGGCGTGCGGGTCGGCTTCAGCCATCCAGCCGAACGCGTAGGACGCGAGTTCGCCTCGGGGACCGATGAATTCACCGAAGGCTCGGCGATCCATCCCGGTCGCCCCCGGTGTCGGCGCTTCGAGCAGTCGGCCTGGGATTACTTGCACATTCACGCGGCGACCTCAGCCGGAGTCAAGGGGTTTGGAGAGATTCGATCTGGTGGCGGAGGTGGTCCAGGAGCTTTTCGGGATTGTCGAAGTCGGCGGGGTTGATGGGCGCGCCGAAGTGGATGGTCACCGGGTGGCGGCGGTTGAAGGGCCGGGCGGGGGTGGCGGCGCGGCGGATGGGGAGGACATTGTCGGTGCCGGTGGTGGCTACCGGGATGATGGGGACGCCGGTTGTCAAGGCCAGATTGGCTACGCCGGGTTTGTAGGGTTCGTGGTCGCCGGGCGGGACCAGGCGGCCTTCCGGGTAGATGATGAGCACACCGCCGTGGTGGAGAATTCGCTCTGCGTGGGCCATGGCATTGCGGCCGGAGTCGGAGTCGCGGCGAATGACGGGAATCTGGCCCAGGCGACGGACAAGCCAGCCGATAACCGGCCAGGACCACAGTTCGGCCATGGCAATGGCGATGGCGCGGCGGCGGAGCGCTCCCCAGAGGAAGACCGCGTCGAGCATCGAGATGTGGTTGCTCGCGATGATGACCGGGCCGGTTTTCGGGATCCGGTCGCGGCCGATCACGGTGACGTGGACGAAGTTCGACCACGCCAGCGTGCGGAGAATGCGTCGGACCAGGTGCGTTGTCAGCCAGGCTCGTTTGCCCAGCCCTTTGGGGCGTCGTGCATCGGCGTTCATTGCTCTCCCACATGGATAGTCCGGCAATGGTTTTCATACTCGCCGGGCGGCGGGGTACGCGCCACCGCAGAACTACTCAGGGGCCGAGCGGAAATCGCACAATAGCGGATTGCTATGGCGATTTTTCGGGCGTAGCCTGGAGATTGCTGTACTCACAGCAGAATCCCAACAGAATTCAGCAAGGGGCGAGTGCTGCCATGACTGGAAACTGGTGGCGTCACACCGTTTTGTCCCAATTGTCCCGATCGCCGGGGAATGCCGCGGTGCTCTTCCTCGTCGTCGAAGACGGTACCAAGGTCATCACCTTCCCGAGACTCAACTGGGGATTCGTGGCGGTCGCGTCCGCCGCGGTGCTCGTATTCGCCATCGCAGTCCTGCTGCTGGTGAATTCCGCGCACTTCGAGGAACCACAGGCACCGGCACCGGCACCACCCGCATCATGCGAACCGTTCTGCCCCACGCCTCACTGAGCGCTGCTCGCCGATCGCGAAGATGAGGATGAAAACCATTCCGCTGGAATCCGATTCGACCTGCGGCGTGGCGGCATGGAGCGCCGCGACCTGGGACACGATGGACAGTCCCAGGTCGTGGCCCTATGGCGTGGGCCGCAACGATGATTTTCCCGCCACAATGAACCGTGACCAACCGCACATTTCGGTTATAGCCTGTAAAAAACCCTCAATGGCGAGCCGAGGAACAGGGTGATGGCGATGGCTCGGTGCGACTTGGTGATACGCGGTGGCACGGTGTTCGACGGCACCGGGAAGCCGCCGGTCCGCGCGGATGTCGGGGTGACCGACGGCAAGGTCACGGTCATCGGCGGCGAGATTCCGGACGGGGAGCGCACGGTCGACGCCACCGGCAGATGGGTGATGCCCGGCATGCTCGATGTGCACACCCACTACGACGCCGAGGTGCTCGGGAATCCCGGATTGGGGGAATCGGTCCGGCACGGGGTCACCTCGGTCGTGCTCGGAAACTGCTCGCTGTCCACCGTGTATTCGGAGGCCGAGGACTGCGCCGACCTGTTCGCGCGCGTCGAGGCACTGCCGTGGGACGCGGTGCATTCGGCCGTCAAGGAGCACAAGGACTGGGACGGCCCGCACTCCTACGCGAAGGCCATCGCCGACCGTCCGCTCGGCGCGAATGTCGCTGCGTTCCTGGGACATTCGGATATGCGCGTCACGGTGATGGGCCTGGCCCGCGCGGTGGATGCCGCGGCACGGCCGACGGAGGCCGAGCTGGCCCGCATGTGCGCCATGCTCGACGACGCCCTCGACGCCGGATTCCTGGGGCTGTCCACGATTCGCAGCTCGTTCTCCAAGCTGGAGGGCGTCCGATTCCCCACCCGGCAGTTGCCCTCCACGTATGCCACCTGGCGGGAGTACCACGCCCTCAATGCGATCCTGCGCCGCCGCGGCCGCGTGCATCAGAGCACGCCCAACCTCACCGCCCGCGCCGAGATCGCCCGCTACTTCGCCGAGAGCGCGGGCCGTTTCCGCAAGCCGCTCAAGACCACCCTCATCGCCGGCATGGACGTCAAGGCCGACCGTACCGTCGCCCGTGCCGCCACCACCGCGGCGTGGATCGTGAATACCGTTGGCGGAGCACGCTTCCGGTGGCAGCACCTGCCGGTCCCGTTCGAGGTGTACGCCGACGGCGTGGATCTGGTGGTGTTCGAGGAGTTCGGCTCCGGGGTCGCCGCACTCAATATCCGCGACGTCATGAAGCGCGGCGAACTGCTGGCAGACGAATCCTATCGCCGCGATTTCCGCAAGGACCTGGCCAAGAAGTACGGCCCGCGCGTGTGGAACCGCGACCTGTACGACGCGGTGATCGTGTCCTGCCCCGAGCCGGAGGTCGTCGGCAAGTCCTTCGGCGCGGTAGCGGACGAACGCGGCATCGATCCCGCCGACGCCCTGCTGGATCTGGCGGTCACGCACGGCCCGAAGCTCCGGTGGCGCACCGTCATCGCCAATGACCGCGAGGAGGTGCTGGACCGGCTGCAGCGTTCGCCCATGATGCAGGTGGGTTTCGCCGATTCCGGTGCACACCTGCGCAATATGGCCTTCTACAACTTCGGGCTGCGCCTGCTCGAACGCGCGCACCAGCGCGGATTCCTGCCGCTCGAGACCGCGATCCACCGGGTCACGGGCGAGTTGGCGGACTGGTACGGCCTGGACGCCGGTCACCTGCGAGCCGGCGGCCGCGCCGATATCGTCGTCATCGACCCCGCCGGTTTCGACGGCTCCAGCAGCGCCTACGCCGAGGCGCCGTTCCCCGGCGTCGCGGGCCTGCAGCGCATGGTCAACCGCAATGACCGTGCGGTGGCCGCCACCGTGGTCGGCGGCCACCTGGTCTACGAGTACGGCGAGTTCGCGCCCGGTTTCGGTACCACGCTGCACGCGGGCACCTTCCTGACCGCGCAGCACTGACACCGAGCGCCGCGGCTACACCAGCTCGGGCATCCTGCCGCGCGCGCGATACTCCTGGGGCGGACAACCCTGCCATCGCCGGAAGGCCCGGATGAAGGAGGCGGCCTCGGCGTAGCCCAGCCGCCCCGCCACCTGCTCGGTGGTCATATCGGTCCGGTCCAGCAGTTCCTCCGACAACGCCTGCCGCACCTCGTCGAGCAGTGTGCGGAAGGAGGTGCCCTCCTCGTGGAGCCGCCGCGACAGCGTGCGCGCACTGACATACATCTCGGCCGCCACCGCCGACTGATCCGGAAGCACCCCCGGATTGCGGATCAGCAGATCCCGCACCGCGCCCGCGACGCCGGTACGAGCGTGGCGGCGGGCCAGCAGGTCCCGGCACATCTGCTCGCACCGACTGCGCGCCCACTCGTTGGCCTGCGGCAGCGCCACATCCAGGTGGGCGGCGTCGAACGCGAGCTCGGTGCCGGCCGCGCCGAAGTCCGGTTCCACCCCGAAGACCGACCGATATCGCGCGGTATCGGCGGGCGCGCCGTGCCGGAAACTCAAGCGCCGCACCGGAACTCCCACGGAGAACAATTCCCGGGCGATCACCTGAACACCGGTCATGACCCGCTCGCCCAGAAAGGCGCGGACCTCCTCGGGTAATTCCCAATCATCGAACCGCAGCCGCCCTTCGCCATCCGCCTCCTCGAAGCTCAATCGCCCGAAGGCGAAGGCCGGCTCCACGCAGTGCAGGGCAACCTGCACGGCGTCCCGCAGCGTGCGGCTGGCCAGCAGCGCCAGCCCCCACGGTCCATGGAGCGAGACGCGATAGCGGAGCCCCGCCTCCACGCCCAGCCCCGATTCGTCCCCGAATCGGGCGAGCAGATTGCGCACCACCGTAAGCTCCTGCCGCGCAGACAGTTCCGCATATCTGTCGATCACCGCCTCGGGCGGCACTCCCGTGCCGGCCAGGCACTCCCCCACCGGCATCCCCCGTTCCTCCGCGAGCCGCGCCACGATGTGCACGCCGGAGGTGTTTCTGACTAGATCCCAGTCGAACATGTACGCGTCGTCCTCTTCGACTACTCCCGACCAAAATGTCTGTTCCCCATCGGGTTGGCGAAACATATCAACGAGAGACCGCCCGGTGTGGCGCAACCGACAGATTCGAATGCGACACATGATGCGTTTCGGTCGACACGCGATTCGTCACGTAACAGCCGGTGCCCCCCTGCGATTCATCCACATCCGGTCCGGACGACGACCAGCAATCGAGGCCTGCCCACCATGAGCTTCACCGCCATCCTGCTAATTCCCGCGCTGGCGGCACCCGCCTTCGGCATCGGTATGTGGCTCGGCATCCGGTCGGTTACCAGCGAGACGGCCGCGGAACGCCGCCAGGCCCACTGCACCGAGATCCTGTGTTCATGGCCCGACGTCCAGACACAACGCCGGCCCACCACCTGGCCGGAGTCCCGCCGAGCCCGATAACGTCTGCCGTATGAGCAGCAACACGACCCGTACCGTGGTGGTCACCGGCGCGTCCTCCGGCATCGGCAAGGCCACCGCTGCTGCCTTCGCGGCCCGCGGCCACAAGGTGATCGGCACCAGCCGCAATCCCGACTCCATCGCCGCCGCCGACCGCGTGGCCGGAGTCGAGTACCGCGCACTGGACATCACCGACCTCGACTCGATCGACCGCTTCACCACCGAACTCGGCGCGATCGACATACTGATCAACAATGCCGGAGAGAGCCAGGCCGGACCGCTCGCCGAACTGCCCCGGGAAGCGATCGAAAGGCTGTTCCAGCTCAACGTGTTCGGTGCGGTATCGCTGACACAGGCGGTGCTGCCCGGAATGCGCGAGCGAGGCTACGGGCGCGTTGTCATGGTCGGATCCATGCTGGGGAGCTTCCCCATGCCCTACCGCTCCTCCTACGTTGCGACCAAGGCGGCACTGCGCGGATTCGCGACCGCCGCCCGTTTCGAAGAGTCGCCGTACGGCGTCTGGATCACCACCGTGGAACCCGGCCAGATCGACACCGGCCTGAGCGAGCGACGGATGAAGTACATCGCTGAAGACTCTCCGCACGCCGCGGAGTTCACCAAGTTCATGGCCAAGCTCGACAGCCAGATGAGCAAAGGGATCCCGCCCGAGAAAGTCGCGGAAACCATTGTGGCAGCAGCCGACTCGGACCGGCCGAAGCCACTGTATGCGGTAGGAAGCAATGCCCCGCTGATGTTCGCAATTCGCCGCATCCTGCCCCGCACTGCGATGGAGCGGCTGATCGCGACCGCCCAAGGACTCAAACGATAAGAACCAAAAGCCAAAGAAGCCAGGAACTAAAGAGAGAAAAGATCAGCAGATCGAGCGCGTCACCCACCACACCGACCGCGTCCACCGCGGTAATGTCGTCGATGATCTGCCCACCCCAATCCATACCCCCATTCTACCGCCCGAAGATCATTCACGGAATCCGAATTGTCCAGTAAAGCAACATAATTCGCTAATTCCCACCCCGAGACCGATCGGTCAAATTCAGGTCACGGCCGATTATCTCGCGCATAATCTCGGAGGTCCCGCCATACACGCGAGTAATACGCGCATCAGCCGCCGCTCGCGCAATCGGATACTCCCGCATGTACCCATACCCACCGAACAACTGCTGACACCGATCGATACACCGGAATTCCATCTCCGAAGCCCACAGTTTGGCCTTGGCCGCATCGGCCGGCGTGAGCCGACCGGCGTTCAGCTCCAGAACGCATTTGTCGATGAACGCCTCGGCGACCGAGACCTCGGTGGCAACATCGGCGAGGGTGAACCTGGTGTTCTGAAACCCCCCGATCGGCTGCCCGAAAGCCTCACGGCCGCCGACATATTCGATGGTCATGCGCAGCGCCACCCGCGCCCGCGCCAGACAGGCCACCGAGATCTGCATGCGCTCCTGAGCCAGGTTGCGCATCAGGTATTCGAAGCCGCGTCCCACCTCGCCCAGCACATTCTCTCTGGGCACGCGAACGTCGGTGAAGCTCAACTCGGCCGTGTCCTGCGAGTGCAGGCCAAGTTTGTCGAGGTTACGCCCCCGTTCCAAGCCCGCCATCCCGCGTTCCAGCACCATCAGGGTCACGCCCTGGTGCCGCTCGGCGGAGGTCCGCACCGCCGTGATCACCAGATCGGCATTGATCCCATTGGTAATGAACGTCTTCGCGCCGTTCACCAGGAAGTGATCGCCCATATCCACTGCGGCCGTCCGGATTCCGGCGACATCCGACCCGGCGCCCGGCTCGGTCATGCCGATGGCGGCGATCAGCGTCCCCGCCACGAATCCCGGCAGCCACCGCTGCCGCTGCGCCTCGGTGGTCAGTTCCACCAGATACGGCGTGCAGATGTCATTGTGCAGCGCGAAATTCAGCCCTACTCCCGCGCCGTCACCCTCCATGAATTCCTCGATGAGGATCTGATTGAAGCGGAAGTCCGCCACCCCCAGCCCGCCGTAGGTCTGCGGTACCGCGAATCCGAGCAGTCCCAGCTCGCCCGCCCGCGCGAAGACCGAGCGCGGCACGATCCCCGCCTCTTCCCACTCCAGATAGTGCGGCGCGACCTCCTTGCGCACGAAACCCCGTGCCAGTTCGGCGAATGCGCGATGGTCGTCCCCATAGTGCCCACGTTCCATGAACCCCATCGTCGACGACGATTCGCACGCCGGATGAGAGAATCCCGGCCACACTGAGTGGCCGGGATTCGTTCGCCGCTAGCCGTCGACGGTGAGGACCGTCCCCGCGGCGACCGTCAGGTTGCCCTCACGGACCGCGAAGCCGAGCCCAGGCTCCAGCGGGATCGCGCGGTCGAGCGTGACCGCCACCTCGACGGTCTCACCCGGCATCGCGCGGCCCTCCGGCACCGCCACCTGACCGGAGACGTCACCGGTGCGGACGAAGAACTGCGGCCGGTATCCGGTGACGATCGGCGTGCGCCGACCACCCTGCGACGCCGTCAGCAGCCGCACCCGCGCGGTGAACCCGGTGTGCACCGCGATGCTGCCGACCGCCGCGACCACCTGGCCGCGCGCCACCTGACCGCGTTGCACGCCGCGCAGCAGCAGCGCCACATTGTCGCCCGCCTCGGCCGATTCCATGGTCCGGCCGAAGGTTTCGAGGCTGGTGACCACCGACTCGATCGTGCCGCCGAAGCCGAGCACCGTGACGCGGTCGCCCACCTGGACGCGTCCGCGCTCCACCGCACCGGTCACGACGGTCCCGCGACCGGTGATGGTGAGCACGTTCTCCACCGGCATGAGGAACGGCGCGTCGAGGTAGCGCACCGGCATCGGCACGTAGTCGTCGACAGCGTCGAGCAGGCGCAGCAGCTGCACCGACCAGTGCTCGTCACCCTGCAGCGCCCGCAGCCCCGACACCGGCACCACGGGAGCGCCGTCGCCGTCGTATCCGTTGGCGGACAACAGCTCTCGCACCTCGAGCTCGATCAGCTCCAGCAGCTCGCCGTCGGCGATGTCGGCCTTGTTGAGCGCGACCACGATGTGCTCGACACCCACCTGCCGGGCCAGCAGCACGTGCTCGGCGGTCTGCGGCATGACGCCGTCGTCCGCCGACACCACCAGGATGGCCCCGTCCAGCTGGGCCGCGCCGGTGATCATGTTCTTCACGAAGTCGGCGTGCCCCGGCATGTCCACGTGCGCGTAATGCCGTGTGGCCGTCTCGTATTCGACGTGCGCGATATTGATGGTGATGCCGCGCTCGATCTCCTCCGGCGCCCGGTCGATGCGGTCGAACGGGACGAAGGCGGTGCCGCCGCGCTCGGCCAGCACCTTGGTGATGGCGGCGGTCAGTGTGGTCTTGCCGTGGTCGACATGCCCCATGGTGCCGATGTTGAGGTGCGGCTTGGTGCGGACATAGGCCTGCTTGGCCATGATTGGTTCTCCAACCGGGAGTCAAGGTTTCGAGGGGACCTCAGCAGCGAGCCGACCTTCCCCGTCTGAGGTCCCGGGACGTCCCGGAGAAGGTCAGCGTCGTGCGCCGTCGAATGCGAAGACCACCAGGGCAGCAGCCATCGCGCCCGCGACTGCGGGGAATGCGGCGATGGACTGTGCGAACATGCCGACGATCGTGCCGGGCGGATCGGCTCGGGCGCAATCGATTTTCCCGATCACCATCCGGCACACCGTCACTCAGCGATCCGACGCCCCGGTGAGCCGGGTGGGCTCGGTACGGCCGGGCCGGCGGGTCGCGGCGAGTTCCGCCACGACCAGCAGCCAGACGACGATCGCCACCACGAGCAGCACACGGCCGAGGGTCCACGCCCAGGACAGCGACAGTGCGGCGCCGGTCGAGAGCGCCGCGACCGAGGTCATACCGAGCGGGAACACCGTTGCCCACCGCCGTACGTTGTATCCGGGGCGGAAGCGAATCACCTCGGCCCCGACCAGAATCGCGTAGCAGCCGAGGCTCACGACGAGCAGCGCCAGCGTCACTGCCCCGAGCACCGTATGCGGGATTCCCGTCCACCGCTGCCAGGCGGTGAGTTTGGACGCGGCCAGGGCCGAGATCGCGAGGGCACCGGTCATGACCCACTGGTCCCCCGCGCCCCGCCAGATCTCCGCGATGTCGAAATGCGCGAATGCCACCGGATACAACAGCAATCCGAGCACGAAACACACCAGTGCCGCGGCGGCGAGCCAGTCGCCGGCGCCGTCCTGCGCCAGGGTGGCCGCCAGCACCGACAGACCCTCGGTCGACACGCAGACCAGGAACACCGCGCCCGGCATCCGCCGGTTCCAGTGCCGGATCACCATGACCAGCAGCATCGGCCACACCACCGTCGCGACCACGAGCAGGGCGATGGCCACCACCTGCCAGCCGAGCAGGCACAGCCGGGTCCCCAGTACGGTCGTCGCGGCCACCGCGGTCAGGGCGGCCGGGGTGTCGGCCTCGGACACCCAGCGGTCGTGATCCCACAGCTGCCGGGAGACGAAATCGGCGGCCAGCACTAGCCAGATGATGCCCGCGAGCGCCAGCAGCAGCCGTGAGACCGTCTCGTATCCGGTGAGATGCGTTCCGACGGAAAGGATTCCGGTCGCCATGACGAAAGCCCCCATGGCCGGGGGCAGTTCGCGCCACCAGCGCACGGAGTCGGCGTCGTGCCCGGTGAGCGCGGTGAACGCCCCGGCCGTCAGGATCGCCAGCGCCGAAACCACCAGCGCCACATCGAGTCCGTGCCGGAAGGCCACGGTCGCCGTCTGCAGGACCTCGTGGACGTGCGGTGCGTACTTGATGGCTGTGGCCAGGTCGAGGCCCGGTGGGATGCGGCCGCGTTCGACCGCGTCGATGGCGATGGGTTGCAGGTCGGCGGGCAGGCCCAGCTCGGTGAGGCGGATCCGCAGATCGGCGGTGAGGAAACCGTTGACCAGCGAGCCGAGGACCGCGACGCCCACGGCCGCCCCGACCTGCCGCATGGTGTTGGTGGCCGCGGCCGCCATGCCCGAATGCTCGGCGGGTACACCGGTCAGCACCGCCGCGGTGAGCGGCACCACGGCGACGCCGAACCCCAGACCGGCGACGGCCAGGGTGGCGGCCAGCGGCGCGAACTCCACCGTGCCGTCCAGCGCGTGCCGGGTCAGCAGAATGCCCGCCGCACCCACGACACAGCCGGCGAACATCGGCGTGCGGGCGTCGGTACGGGCGACCCAGAATCCGGCGGCCACCGCTCCGAGCATGATCGCCACGGCCATCGGCGCGAACACCGCCGCGGTCCGCCCGGCCGAGTAGTGAATCATCACCTGCAGATACAGCGCGGTGAAGAAAAAGATCGAGAAGACCCCGAAGTAGACCGCGAAGGCGACGAACAGTGCGCTGCGCACCGGTGGGAGCCGCAGATAGCGAAAGTCGAAGACGGGGTTGCGAACCCGGTTCTCGACGGCGACGAACGCGAGGAACGCGAGCCCGCCCAGCACGAACAGCGCGACCACCGGGCGTGCGCCGTATCCGCGGTGCTCGCCGCTGATCGCGGCATAGATCACCGCACCGAGGAAGATCGCGCCGAGCAGCGAGCCGAGCCAATCCAGCTGCCCCGGTTGCGGATCCGCGCTCTCGGGCACGTAGCGCAGCGCGGCGGCCAGCACCACCACGCCGAGGATCAGATTGAACCAGAAGATCGATCGCCAGCCGTACGCCCCGACCAGTACGCCGCCGAGCACCGGCCCGGCGGCCAGGGCGAGACCGGACACCGCCGCCCACACCCCGAGCGCCTTGGCACGGGCGCGGGGATCGGGGAAGACCTGCCGCAGCACCGACAGGGTGCCCGGCTCGGACGCGGCCGCGCCCAGTCCCATCACCGCGCGACCGGCGATGAGCATCGGCACGCTCGCCGCCAGCGCCGAAATCACCGATCCCGCACAGAAGATCGCCAACCCGGCGACCATGACCCGCTTGCGTCCCCACCGGTCGCCGAGGGATCCGGCCGCCAGCATGAGGCTCGCGAAGACCAGGGTGTACGCATTGACCACCCACTGCAGCAGCACGACATCGGTGCTGAGCTCCGACCGGATGTCGGCCAGCGCGACGGAGACCACGGTGGTGTCGAGGAAGGTCACGAACAGGACCGCGGTGACGGTGGCCAGCGCGATTCCGGGCCGCGCCGCGCCGCGCGACGTGTCACCGATTGCCACGTCCACAGGTTACGTGGCAGGCAGGACCGGCTGTCCGGTTTCGATCGGCGTGGCGGCCGGCCGGGCCGGCGCTAGCTCGACAGCACCGCGAGCATGCCCGGCTTCAGCACGTCGTTCAGGTCCGGCCACGGGACGGTGACGTCGACGACGCCGGCCGCCTCGGGCCCGATCTGCCCCTGTTGGAAGTACACGTGCAGTCCGACCTGGGTGGCGGTCCAGACCTGGAAGGTGGGGGCGGCGGCTGTGACGTCGTCGAACCGGACGACATCGGCGACCCGGGTGCGGGTCAGCTGCGTCTTCGTCTGCGCCGCCAGCACATTCAACCCCTGCTGCTCGTTGGTGAACAGGCTCGCGAGCGTGATCTCCTGCGCGGTATCGATATTCGTGACATGCGAGAACAGCCGGTCCTCCGGGTGCGCGCCGTGGAAGTCGACGCGCAGGTACAGCACCCCGCTGAGCACGTGCGTCCCGATGCGCTCGACCGTGCTCGACTTGTTCGGGTCGGTGATCACCGCGGGATCCTGGTGCTGGTCGACGTAGGTCCACAGCCCCTGCACCATGGCATCGTCGAATTCCCGTCCGGCGGGCCAGTTCACGCCCGTGCCCTCGACCCGTACCTGCGGCACGTCGATGTCGAAGCCGACACTGCCCTTGCCGCTGCTGGTCAGGTGCTCGGTGGTGGCGACGAAGCGACCGTGCCCGCGTTGCTGGTCGGCGGCGGGTTCCACGGTCGAGGCCGGCGTGCCGACGCCGCCCGGACCGGTGGACGCGTGCTGCGCCTGGCAGGCGGCCAGCCCCAGGGCCAGGGCGCACATGGCGATGACGGCGGCGGACTTCAGCCCCATGGGTTGCCTCCAGACGATCGGGGGCGGCCGTCTCGGTGCGGCGCCCGCGATCAGAGTCGGACTCGCCGCTTGGAAGCGGCCAATGACCCACCAATGGCCGCTGCGGCGCGCAGGATGGGTGACGGTCCGGACCACGGACCCATTCCCCGAGGGAAGGCGTGAATCGGTGCAGGATAGTCGGCGAATCGTCGCTGTCTCGACCCCTCTAGACTCCCGGACGGGGAGGTCGGTTTGCTGAGATTTGCCGTACTGGGCGAGGTCCGCGCATGGCGTGGGGACACGCCCTTGGATCTGGGTCCGCCACAGCGGCGCGCCGTGCTGGCGGCACTGCTCCTGCGCGAGGGCAAGGCGGTCACCGCCGCCGAGCTCGTCGAGGGGATCTGGGGCGAGGACCCGGTCCTGCGCGCCGTGCCCGCGCTGCGTACCCACGTGGCCAAACTGCGGCGCGAACTGGAACCCGACCGCGTCAACCGCGGACCCTCCACCCTGCTGATCTCCATCGGCGACGGCTACGCCCTGCGACTCCCGCCCGGGCGCACCGATATTCACGACGTCGAGGACGAGGTCGCCGCGGCCGAGCGGCTGCGCTACGAGGATCCGGGCAACGCCCGCGACACCCTGGAGTCGGCGCTGGCCCGCTGGCAGGGCGCCGCGCTGGGCGGACTGCCGGGGCCCTACGCCGAGCGGCAGCGGGCCCGGCTCGAACAGTGGCGGCTCTCCATCCTCGAGGACCGCCTCGCCCTCGATATCGAAACCGGCCGCAGCGCCGAGGCGGTCGCCGAACTCGGGCCGCTCATCGAGGAGCATCCGTTGCGGGAACGCTTCCGCGCACTGCTCATGACCGGGCTGTACCACTCCGGCCGCCAGGCCGAGGCACTCGAGGAATACGGGCGCGCCCGCCGCGCCCTGGTCGACGGCGTCGGCGTGGAGCCCGGACCGGAACTCAGCGACGTGCACGCGCGGATCCTGCGCGCCGAGCTGCCGCCCGTGCCGCGGGCCGCCCGCGCGGTGGTCACCCCGGCCCAATTGCCGCCCGACATCGCCGATTTCACCGGCCGGTCCCGGGTCGCGGAGGAGATCGCGGCCCAGCTCACCGGCGACAGACCGGCGGTGGCCATCTCGGCGGTCGGCGGCATGGGCGGAGTCGGCAAGACCACCCTCGCCCTGCACATCGCCCATCAGGTGCGCGACCGGTTCCCCGACGGGCAGCTGTATGTGAACCTGCGCGGCGTCGACCCCGAACCGATCCCGCCCGGGGACGCGCTGGGCGGATTCCTGCGCGGCCTCGGGGTGGCCGAGGGCGATATCCCGCCCGCCGTGGACGATCGCGCCGCACACCTGCGAACACTGTTGAGCGACAAGCGGATTCTGGTGGTGCTCGACAATGCCCGCGACAGCGCCCAGGTGGCGCAGCTGCTGCCCGGTACGCCGGGTACCGCGGTGCTGATCACCAGCCGCTCCGCGCTCACCGAACTGCCCGCGGTGCGGCGTACCCGCCTCGACGTGCTGGAGCGCGAGGAGGCCATGACGCTGCTGACCCGCATCCTGGGCGCCGAACGCGTTGCGGCCGAACGGGATGCGGCCTACGCGGTGATCGAGCAGTGCGCCTGCCTGCCGCTGGCGGTGCGCATCGTCGGCGCGCGGCTGGCGGTACGGCCGCAGTGGACCATCGCCTCGCTGGCCGAGCGGCTGGCCGACGAGAGCCAGCGCCTCGAGGTACTGCAGACCGGCGACCTGACCCTGGAGGCGGCTTTCCGCCTCGGCTACGGGCAGCTGAACACCGAGCAGGCCAGGGCGTTTCGCATGCTGGCCCGCGCCGATGTGCCGGACTTCCCGGTCGACGGGGCCGCGGCACTGCTGGGCGTGCCGGTGGCGCGGGCCGAGCTGGTGTGCGAATCGCTGGTCGATCTGAGCCTGCTGGAGACGCCCGCGCCCGGCCGCTACCGCTTCCACGACCTGCTGCGGCTGTTCGCGGCCCGGCTGGCCGGGACCGCCGCGAACCGCGATCTCGGCGAACGGGAATCGGAGATCGTGGTCCGGCTGCTGGACTACTACCTGGCCAGCACCAAGAACCTGCTCGGCGCACTCGATTACAGCAACACCACGCTGCTGCTGGTGCCCACCACCGTGCCGGGCCACACTTTCGCCGGCGGGGCGGAAGGCCAGTCCTGGAACGATGTCGAACGGCCGGTGATCATCGCACTGCACCGCCAGGCGGCCCGGCTCGGCGGGCGGGCGGTGGCGCTGGCAGCCGATCTGGCCTGGGTGATGTCGGAGCTCATGGACACCGGCAGCCGCGCCCGCGAGCTCGCCGACGGCCTGAAGGCCCTGCTGGACACCGCGATCCGCGACGGCGACCATGCCAGCGCGCGACGGCTGCGGGTGGCGCTGGGCGCCATGATGCAGATCGGGCTGGGCGAGGTGGAGGCGAGTCTGGAGTTCCTGCAACCCATTTCGCAGCCCGCCGACGATGCCGAACGGCGCTTGCAGGTGCTGGCCGAGATCCTGCTCGGGGTGGCGGATCGGCGCACCGGCAATACCAAGGACTCGCATCGGCACTACGCCAATGCCATCGCCTGGACCCGCGCACTCGACGATCGGTCGCTGGAGGCGTGGATCCTGGCCCTGGCCACCCGCACGCTGTGCGAATCCGGCCAGTACGCGGAGGCGGTCGCGGTGGCCGAGCGGGCCATCGCGCTGGCCCAGGAGTCGTCGAACGCGGTCGCGCTGGGCTGGGCCACCCACGAATTGGCCGCCACCCGTTCGATGCTCGGCGAGCACGCGCTCGCGCTGGCACTGGCCGAGGACGCGGTGCGCATGACCCATCGCAATGGCGTGCGCCTGTGGGAGGGCTGGGCGCGCACCCGGCTGGCCCAGATCCACCTGCGCGCCGGGAACGACGCCGCCGCGGAAAGCGAGGCCACCCAGGCCCTGCGACTGCTGAGCAAGGCGGCCGATCCCCTCGACCGGGCGCGGGCGCTGTCCCTGCGCGCGACCGCCCGCACGGCGCGCGGCGATCACGAGGCCGCCGCCCGCGAGCACGCCGACGCAGCCGAGATCTTCCGCCGCGCCGGGCTGCCCGCACCGACACTGGCGACGCTGTTCGCACCGGGACCGGCCACCGGATAGAGAATGTTTATTCGCTTTTTATCGGCCCGTGGGAGCGTGCAGGTACGCGGGTTCCCCGGGTCTGCAACACCCGGGGTACTCGCGCGCGATGAGGTCATGCCCGCGTGCGCACGAGGGGTGCGCATCCGGCTCATGCAGATCGGATAGCCGCCGCCGGCACCGGCCGGCGGCGCCTCCGGCCCCTTCCCCGAAGCTCTCAGGACAGATCCGCGTCCAGGCGCGCACCCAGTGTGCGCAGGTGCGCGGTGGCGCCACCCGCCTCGAACTCGGCGCGTTTGGCCGCGGTGAAGTAGCGCTGCATCGGATAGTCCAGGTAGATCCCGGTGCCGGCGTGGATGTGGATGGCGGCGTGGGCGACGCGGTGACCGGCCTCGGCCGCCCAGAATTTCGCCACGTCGACCTCGGATTCCGCTGGGAGCCCATGGGATTCGCGCCACGCGGCCTGCCAGAGCGTCAGGCGAACGGCTTCGACATCGATATAGGCGTCGGCCAGGCGCTGGCGCACCGCCTGGAACGAGCCGATGGGTTTGTCGAATTGCTTTCTGGTGCGGGCATATTCGCAGGTCATTTCCAGAGCGCGTTCGAGGATGCCGAGTTGCAGCGCACAGGCGGCCACCGCCGCGCGACGCCGGGCCCAGGCGGCGGCCTCGGGCGCGGCGATCACATCCCGATCCGGGACCTGCGCATCACGCAGTTCCAGCACCGCCGCGTCCGTTCCGTTCACCACGTGCTGCCCGGTCACGGTGACGCCGTCGGCGCCCCGATCCAGCAGGAGCAGCATCGAATTCGCGCCGCAACGGGCTTCGACGAGGAATCCGTCCGCGAAGGCCGCGTCCGCGACGACCGACTGCGAACCCCGGATGCGCCAGCCGTTCCCGCCGCGCTCGGCCTCGAACGCGACGAAGTCACGCGCGAGCGCCGGCGCCAAGGTGGTCTCGCCGCGCAGCAGCGGCCGCACCCAGCGCTGCACCTGCGCGTCGTCACCGAACTCGGCCAGTGTCGCCGCGACCACCGCGATACTCGTGGAATACGGTGCGGGAGCGACGGTCCGGCCGATCTCGGTCAGTACGCCACACTGTTCCAGCAGCCCGTAGCCGCCGCCGTTCGCGCGCTCGGGCAGCCCCGCGTCCAGCAGGCCCGCGCCCGCCATGGCCCGCCACAGGTCCGGATCGAACCCGGTGTCGCCGGGCCGAGGATGGCGGCCGGCCCAGTCGGCGAGCAGCTCACGAGCCAATTCCGACAGTTCCCGCTGCACGTCGGTGTATTCGAAATCCATAGTGCTACTCCTCTTCTCAGCGGGTGACGGGCAGGCCGAGGGCGTTCTTGGCGATGATGTCGCGCTGCACCTCGTTGACGCCGCCGCCGAAGGTCAGGATGAGCGCGGACCGGTGGCAGCGTTCGATGCGCCCGCGCAGCAGCGCGCCCGGGGAATCGGCGCGGATCACCGCCTCGGCGCCGAGCACCTCCATGAGCAGCCGATATCCCTCGATGGCGAACTCGGTCCCGAAGACCTTGGTGGCGGAGGCATCCGCCGGGCCGAGCGCACCGCGATCGGCCGCCCACGCGGTCCGCCAGTTGCGCAGCTTCAGATACTCGGCGTGCGCGTGCACGCGGGCCAGGTGCAGCCGCACCCATTCGGCGTCCATGACGCGGGAGCCGTCGGGGAGGACGGTGGCGCGCGCCCACTGGGTCACCTGCCGCAACGATTCCTGCAGCGGCGCGGCGGAGGCCAACGCCACGCGTTCGTGATTGAGCTGATTGGTGATCAGCGCCCACCCCTGGTTCTCCCCGCTCACCAGATTGGCGGCGGGCACCCGGACCTCGGAATAGTAGGTGGCACTGGTGCCGACCCCGGCCATGGTGTGCACCTTGGTCCACGAAAACCCCTGGGCCGCCGTGGGAACGATGAAGATCGAGAGCCCGGCGTGCTTGCCGGCGCTCGGGTCGGTGCGCGCGGCCAGCCACACGTAGTCGGCGTACTCGATGAGGCTGGTCCACATCTTCTCGCCGGTGATGACGTACTCGTCCCCGTCGCGCACGGCGCGGGTGCGCAGCGAAGCCACATCCGTCCCGGCACCCGGCTCGGAATAGCCGATGGAGAAGTGCACATCGCCGCGCGCGATCCTCGGCAGGAAGAACGCCCGCTGCTCCGCGGTGCCGTAGCGCATGATGGTCGGCCCGACCGTGTTCACAGTGAGATAGGGCACCGGCACGCCCGCGGCGGCGGCCTCGTCCAGGAAGATCAGCTGATCGAGCATCGGACGGCCCTGTCCGCCATGCTCTTCCGGCCAGCCCAGGGCGAGCCAGCCGTCGGCGCCCAGCCGGCGCACCACGTCCTTGTAGACGGTCCCGTCGCCGTGCTCGCCGCCCGGACCCGGGCGCAGCGCCGCCCGCGCCTCGGGGGTGACGAGGTCGGCGAAATACTCGCGCAGCCGTTTACGTAGCCGGTTCTGTTCATCGCTGAAACTGATGTGCATAGGCTGAAGGTAGGAAGCCGCGAGGCCGGATCCGCCCGGCTGGCAGGAAGCTGCCAGATCCACCGGGAGCGACCGGTGCCGGTGTCACGATCGGGGAAGTGATGCAGCGACAGCAGACGGGCGCCCTGGCCACCGGCATCGTCCGGTTCAGCCAGGAGGGGCACTGGGATCAGGACGTCCACCACCTGCTCCGCCATGCCCGGCGGGAGGCGGTGGTGGCGGTCTCCAATCCCACCCACTCCAGTGATCACCTGAGGCTCGGGCAGGTGGTCGTGGACGACCTGCTGGCCGCGGGCAAGCAGGTGCGGCTGCTCTACTCCCCGGACTATCTGGAACTGCGCGACCGCCGGCCCCTGCTGCGGCATTCCTCGCAGGGCGCACAGATCCGGGTCACCGACAACGACTTTCACAATGTGCTGATCATCGACCGCACGGTGGCGGTGCTGTGGAGCGGCGCGGGAGCCGACCACCCCTACGCCTACCTGGTCCGCGAACCCGCCCTGCTGCGCGCGCTGCATCAGTTCGCCCTGCTGAGCTGGCAGTCCGGCCACGGCCTGGCCGGGCACCTCGACACCGTGAGAGTCGAGATCACCCCCACCGCCCGCGCCGTGCTCAATACCCTCAACCTCGGACTGATCGACGAGGCGGCCGCCCGCCGGCTGGGCATGTCGCTGCGCAGCTACCGCCGCCACATCGCCGACCTCATGATCCGGCTCGAGGTGCGCAGCTGCTTCCAGATCGGGGTCCGCGCAGCGCAACTCGGCCTCCTCGACGACACCCCGCACCCTGTCGCATCCCCCTGACGCTCCCGGTACCCCTGCCGATGGCACCGGAGGGCGGCGAGCCTCTCGCGGTGGTTGCGGGCCCGCGCCGAGTACCTGGCCGGGGCGGCGAAGAGTGTTGCCGGACAGCGGTTTCGGCGTCGATATTGGCTGAATGAACGTGGTGGCCGCGCTCCGGCTCAACATGACCAATGTCAACGACCCGGCGGCCGGGCATCGCGAGCGGTACCGGGCCGCGCTGGAGATGGCGGAGTACGCCGATCGGATCGGGTTCACGGTCGTCAATTGCGAAGAGCACCACGGGTCGGGGACCGGGTGGCTGCCCGCGCCGCTGCTGCTGGCCGCCGCGGTGGCGGCGCGGACCGAGCGGATGCGGATCAGCATCGGCGCGCTGCTGGTGCCGCTGTACGAGCCGGTGCGGCTGGCCGAGGACCTGGCGGTGCTGGACAATCTGTGCGGCGGGCGGCTGACCGTGGTCGCCGGAATCGGTTACCGGCCCGAGGAATACGCCGCGCTGGGCCGGGATTTCACGCGCCGGGGCAAGCTCATGGACGAGGCCCTGGAGATCATGATCGCGGCCTGGCGGGACGAACCCATCCAGATCCATGGGCAACCTTTCGACGTCACGCCCAAGCCCTGCAGCACGCCGCATCCGCAACTGCTCATCGCCGGGATGAGCGCGGCGGCTGCGCGCCGGGCGGCGCGGTTCGGGCTGCCGTTGTCGCTGCCGATGGCCATGCCGGAGGTGGAGGAGCTCTACTACCGGGAGCTGGCGCGTTGCGGCACAACGGGTTTCGTTCACAAGCCCGAACCAGGGAGCAGACTCACCCTGCTGCACACCGATCCGGACGCGGCCTGGCACAGCTACGGCCCGCACATTCTGACCGAGATTCGCGAGTACGCGTCGTGGCGACGGGACGGAGTGCCGCGCCCGCACGAGACGGTGCCGGATTCGGTGGATGCGCTACGGGCGCACGGCTACCTGGAGATCCTCACCCCCGGCGAGCTGCGGGACCAGATCGCGGGCGGCCGTACCGAAATCCTGATCAACCCCCTGATCGGCGGGCTGCCGATCGAGGAGGGCTGGGCCGCCCTGCGCCTGCTCGGCGATGAGGTGCTCTCGCGCATCGAGCTCGCTCCCGCCGTCGGCTAGCCCACCGTCATCGCCCGATTACCCTGGCCCACAACCCTTTTCGCTTCCGAAGTACCCGATCGCTAGGACAATTATGACCGATCTGCGCCCCGGCCGGCTCACGGCCGCCGCCAAGAAATTCCTGACCTGGGACCCGAACCCGGCCGTCTTCGGTGTCACCATTCCCTGCCCGGTGCCGGTGGCGATGGGGCTGGAAGAGGCTCAGCGGCTGGTCAATACCCTGATCGACACGCACGAGGCCCTGCGCAGTCGCTACAGCTACGGCGAGGGCGCGGCCTGCGAGATCGAACCCGAATCCGGTGGCGTCATCGACCCGGCCCGCGTCGACGTGCGGACCATCGATATCGAGAGCCTCGACCCCGGCGCGCTCATGGAGCTGATCGACGCGGAATCCGCCCGGGCCAACCTGCGGCTGGATCCGCCCGCCGGGAAGGTCGTCACCGCGGTACTGCTCACCCGCTCCTACGACGTGAACATTCTGCTGTTCACCGCCCACCACGTCGCCATCGACGGCGTCGCCATGTGGGTGCTGTGGGACGACATCGCCACCTACGTCCGGCAATGGGAAGCGGGAGAGGCGATCTCGCTGCCGTCCGAGACCACCACCGGCTCGGAGTGGGCGGAGTTCCTCGACGGCCACGCACCCACCCGGGTGGGTGAACGGGACTATTGGCTGGCGGCCTCCGACAGCGAACCCAATCAGCAGATCCGTTCGGCCACACCGAAATCGGCGCACTTCGACGGCGTCATCGACGGCGCGCTGGCCCAGCGGCTGCTGGTGGAGCTGCCCGCCGCCTACGACGCCAGCTACACCCGGATCCTGCTCGTGGCACTGGGACTGGCGATCGAGGACGCCACCGGCGTGGCACGGCCCATCCAGGTGCAGAAACACGGCCGCTACAGCCGCCTGCGGCCGGGCACCGACCTGTCGCGCACGGTCGCCTGGATCTCCGACGACTACCCTTGGCTGCTGCGGCCGGTATCGGGCAGCCTCGAGACGCGCCTGCGCGACGCCATCGCCACCTATCCGCCGCACCCGGAGGACTTCACCCTGCTGTGCTGGCATCACCCCGAAAGCTGGCCGCACTTCCTGACCTTCAACTTCCCCAAGTTCTACTTCAACTTCCTCGGCGATGTGGGCGTGTGGATTCCGGACGCCCAGTCGCGCGAACAGTCCCGGCTGACCATGTTCGATCTGAGCATGTTCCTCGGCACCAGCAAGCCCGAAGGCGTTGAGCAGGTGCACTATTCGGTGCACTCGCCCGACGGCGGGCTGGGCGCCGAGCGGATGCGGGCCATCGTCACCCGGTGGCTGTCGATCCTCGAGACCGTGGAGGTGCGATGAGCAGGATCATCCTGGTCGGCATCGGCAGCCGCGGTGACATCGCCCCGCTGACGGGACTGGGCGTGGGCCTGCGCGACGCCGGGCACGAGGTCGTGGTGGCCTCGCACTGGATGTTCGCCGAGCAGATCACCGGGTGCGGGCTCGAATTCCGGCAGATGCCGCTCGATATCGACATCGACATGACCGACACCGATATCAATCGGCTGGCGGCAGGCTGGAAGTTCTCCTCCCCCAGCGGCGTTCGCAGCATGGGACTCGGCATGATCGAGACGCTGCTCGACGAACCCGCCGACGCGCTGCTGCTGCCGCCGCCCACCGAGTACGCGGGCCTGCCGCTGGCCGAGGCCAAGGGCATCCCCGCGATCGGCCTGCGTTTCCAGCCGCTGTCCGCGACCGCCGCCCACGCCCCGGCTGCCCTGGGCGCCTACGACTTCGGCGCCCGCGGCAACCGGCTGGCCGGCGACTTCGGGGCCTGGTTCAACGACCGCTTCTACGCCGGCACCATCGCCGGGTTCCGCCGCGCACTCGGACTGCCGTCGATCTCGGCCTTCGACCTGCGCCGCGGCCGGACCGCGGCCGAATGGCCCATCCTGAACGGCTTTTCGCCCAGCGTCGTGCCGCGCCCGGGCGATTGGCGGCCCGGCCTGGAGGTCACCGGGTACTGGTGGCCGCCGCGCCCCGACGACTGGGAGCCGCCCGCCGACCTGGTCGAATTCCTCGACGCCGGACCGGCTCCGGTCTTCCTCGGCTTCGGCAGCATGGTCGACAGCGCCGCGGGCAGCGCCCGGATGTCGGCGATCATCGGCGCCGCACTGCGGCGGGCGGGCGTGCGCGCCATCGTGCAGACCGGCTGGCTGCAACTCGATATCGCCGGAGACGATGTGCTGACCATCGGTGAGGTGCCGCACGATTGGCTGTTCCCGCGCATGTCGGCGCTGGTCCACCACTGCGGCGCCGGAACCACGGCCGCGGGCCTGCGCGCGGGCGTGCCGGCCATCGGCGCGCCGGTATACGCCGACCAGCCGTTCTGGGCGCAACGCCTGATCGATGTCGGCGTCAGCCCGGCCACCATCCCCTACTCGAAGCTGTCAAAGGATCGGCTCACCGCCGCGCTGAAGCAGGCCATCACCGATACCGGTCTGCGCGACAATGCCACTCGGCTCGCCGCCCGGATCGCCGCCGAGGACGGCGTCGGCCTCGCCGTGAAGGCCATCGAGGCCCACCTGGCCGCACACGCGAAGGGCTGATCCACCACCCACCCGTGCCCGAGGGCGGTCCGCCCCGCCCGGGCCCGCCCACGCCGGATTCCACGCCCCGACTGTGGTTAGATAGCGCGCAGTTTCGCCTGGTGTTTGCTATGCATCGATCCTATTAGCGCTGATCAGCGGTGGAGGCGGGCCATTTGAGCGTGCTGCGCGGGCACAAGACACTGATGTCGAACCTGGCGCTGATCCTGCTACTCGCAGTCGGGGCGGCGTATCTGGCAATCCATGTGGCGCGGGTGCGCGCACCGGGCAGCACCTACACCGTCACCGTTCAACTGGATCGCTCCGGCGGTTTGCAGGCGGGTAACGACGTCACCTGGCGCGGGTACCGGGTGGGATCGGTCAAGGCGATCGAGATCAGCAACGGCGGCGCCATGGTGTCGGCGGTCGCGGAAATCGACAAGCGGTACCGGATTCCGGCCGATACCCAGATCGCGGTCTCGGCGCTGTCGGCGGCGGGCGAGCAGTACATCGACTTCCGGCCCAACACCGACAATCCGCCCTACCTGCACGATGGGCAGGTGGTGCGGTTCAACCCCGGCAAGATCACCACGCCGACGCCCGTCTCCCAGACGCTGACGAACACCAGCGAGCTCATCGCGCAGATCGATCCCGACAAGCTCGCGGTGATCCTCGATAATCTGGACACCGCGCTCAGCGGCGGGCCCGATCAGCTGCGCGGCCTCATCGACGGATTGAGCATCGCCACCACGGGTTTGGACAACCGGCTGCCGCAGACGGTCAGCCTCATCGAGAATCTGCGCGTCATCGCGGGCACCACCTCGCACGCGCAGCCCGATCTCGGCACGCTGACCCGCAATGCGTCGGTCGTGGTCGACCAGGCCCGCGCCGCCGACGCCGAATTACGGCAACTCCTCGACCGCGCACCCGGACAGCTGGGCATCGCCGATGCGGTACTGGACCGGAACATGGATCCGATCCACAGCCTGGCCACCACCATGTCCGCCATCGTGCGGGCCGCGCTGCTGCGGCTGCCCGCGCTGCGCGCCCTGTTCCCGGCGCTGGTGGTCGGCTCCTCCGCCATGGGCGTGCCCGCCCACGACGGCGAGTTCTACACCATCGTGGACGCCTGGCTGCGGCCGTGGTGCAACTATCCGACCCGGACCGTGCCCCCGTCCATCGCCACGGTGCCCGTCTTCAGCAGCTGGAACTACTGCGACAATCCGCCCGACGACCAGCAGATTCGCGGATCCGCCAACGCGCCGCGCCCGGATGTCGCCAACAATGGCGCGCACCGGCCGACCGGAGTCGACCCGAATCAGCGCACGCTGCCACCCGTTCGGTGAATTCGGGCGTGTCGGCGCGCCTGTCGCGGTTTATCCCGCGAATCTCGATTTCCACCAGTCAGAATGATCACCGGTACCCAGTGGTCCCATGCTTGTGCCAACGAACAATGTCCCTTTGCCCTGAGAGCGGCATCGAACAGGGCAGCGGGCCAAGGTTAGGAGAGGGTCGAAACTCGATGATGAGCAGAAGTTCCCTCGGCTTGGCGGCGCGATCGGCGGTCATCGCCGCTGTGGCGGTCGCAGGATTCGCGGCGACGCCCGCGCAAGCCGAACCATTGTGGCCCGGTGGTCCGGACGTTCCCGGTGTCCCGGCGATCGTCCCCGGCATCGCACCCAGCGATGTCAACGCGCCGTGCCAGACGGCGGGTACTCGCGCCTGCCTCAAGCTCGGCAGCAACGAAGCGTGGCTGATGGACAACGGCAAGGTCATCTTCGGCCCCACGCCCATCTCGCACGGCATGCCCGGATTCGAGACGCCGCCGGGCGTGTTCCACGTGTCGTTCAAGAAGCCGTTCCACTGGAGCACCATGCACAACGCTCCGATGGAATACGCGGTGTTCTTCAACGGGGACATCGCCTTCCACATCGGACCGGTGGACAAGAAGTCGCACGGCTGCATCCGCATGACGCCGGACGGGGCGCGCGAGTTCTTCAACTACCTGAACCCGGGTGACACCGTCGAGGTCGTGCCGTAACGACGACGGGAATGCGTGGGCGAGCCCCCTCCGGCACCTGTCCGGAGGGGGCTCGCTCATGTCCGGGACGCGCCGGACATTCGGGCGGCTACGCCGGGCAGTTGTGGTACGAGGTCACCAGCCAGCGGCCGTCGCGCTGGATCAGGGCCCAGGTGGCCACGATCCAGCCGTCGGCCGCTGGCTCGGTCTCCCCGGCGGGCACCACCGCGCTGCGGCTGACCACGATGGCGGTGCCGGGGGCCGGGAAGCGGACCGACTGCGGTTCGTCGACGGTGTGCGAATCCCGCAGCGGGCCGGCGAAACCCGCGGCCATGGAGGTCCGGACCGCCTCGCGGCCCACGTTCACCACGCCCCGCACGACGGTGGTGGCGTCGGGGTCGTAGTCGGCGACGAAGGCGTCGGCGTCATTGGCGGCCCAGGCGCGGTAGAGGTTGGTCAGGACGTCGAGGACGGCCTCGCGGTCGGTCTGTACAGCGGTATCGGTCATGGTTTCCTCCTCGGATCGCGGCCGCGGTGAGCGGCTCACGAGTACCTACCGGCGGGCCGTGCCCGATTCATCGCCGCGGGTGTACAAAGTTCGGCAGGGCCCGGATTCGAGGAGCAGGGGCCCGGATTCGAGGAGCAAGAGCATGGCGAACGTGGACTTCGAGGCGGACACCGGGCGCTACCGACGGGAATTGCTCGCGCATTGCTATCGCATGCTCGGGTCGGTGCAGGACGCCGAGGATCTGGTGCAGGAGACCTACCTGCGGGCCTGGCGGGCACGCGACAGCTACGACGAGAAGCGGGCCGGGATGCGGACCTGGCTGTACCGGATCGCGACCAATGCCTGTCTGACCGCGCTCGAACAGCGCGGCCGTCGGCCCATGCCTTCCGGACTCGGCCACGAACCCGGTGACGATCCGCGCGAGGCACTGGTGCACGGCGGGGAAATCCCTTGGCTGCAACCGATTCCGGACGCGCTGCTCGGCGATCCGTCGGAAGCCGCGGTGGCCCAGGGCAGTCTGCGGCTGGCACTGGTCGCGGCCATGCAGCAGCTGCCCGCCCGGCAGCGGGCGGTGCTGGTGCTGCGCGAGGTGCTCGACTGGCCGGCCGCCGAGGTGGCGCGGGCGCTGGACATGACCCCGGCAGCGGTGAACAGCGCGCTGCAGCGGGCCCGGAAGACGCTGAGCCAGAGCGGTATTCGCGAGGACGAGGTGTCCGAGAGCGCCGAGCAGCGGGCCGTCGTCGACAGCTATGTCGCCGCGTTCCGCAATGCCGATCTGGCGGCGCTGGAGAAGCTGCTGTCCGACGACGTGATCATGGAAATGCCGCCCATGCTCAATTGGTACGTCGGGCGCGCGGACTACATCGGGTTCATGGCGCGTGTCTTCGACATCAACGGCAGCGATTGGCGCCTGGTGCCGATCGGGGCCAATGGCCAGCCGGCACTGGCGGCCTACGTCCGCGACGGCGACGGGTACGCCCTGCACACCCTGCAGATCTTCACGATTCGTGACGGCCTGGTCACCAACCTGATCGCCTACCAGGTCGAGGAGATCTTCCGGCTCTTCGACCTGCCGGCCCGATTGCCCTGAGTCTCAGACGTTGTCACCGGAGGACGCCAGCAGGCCGTGGTCGTGCGCGAAGGCCGCGGCCTCGGTCCGGCTGGCCACGCCGAGCTTGGTGAGAATCCTGGAGACGTGTACACCGGCGGTGTTGGCGCTGATGAACAGCTCGGCCGCCAGGCCGCGATTGCTCATGCCCTTGGCGACCAGCCGCAGCACCTCCAGCTCGCGCGGAGTCAGGCCGTGCCGGCCGGACACGGTGCCGCCGTGCGGTTTCGGCGCTTCCGTCGTTCGCCCGGCGGTGAGGCGGGCCCGGTCGGCCAGCCGTGCGGCCGCCTCCTGCAACGGCAGTGCACCCAGCCGGGCCGCGATCTCGGCGGCCTCCCGCACGGCCGGGTCCGTGGCTGCTCGATTCCCTTCGGCCGCATACGATTCCGCCGCGTCCAGCAGCGCGGCGGCGATCTCGTGCGGCCGCTCGACGGCGCGCCAGGCGGCGACCGCCTCCGACCAGCGCGCCGCCGAACCGGCCAGCCGCGCGGTGAAGACGGCGCGATAGGCGGCATCGACCGGCGACACCGCGGGCAGTGTGTCGCCCAGCGCGAGCAGTTCCGCGGGCGCTCCGGCGGTTCGGGCGGCCAGCGCCACCAGCGGCCACGCGTCGTGCGGATGCGCGAACAGGGTTGCGGCACCGTCCCCTTGGGCGAGCACGCCGGCCAGTACCGCCGCCGCCCCGGTCTCGTCGCCCGCCGCCGAGTCCACGGCGCAGGTCAATGCGACGAGTTCGAGCCGATATTGCGCGGCCCACCGGCTGTCACCCAGCAACCGTCCGGCCTCGGCCGCCGCTTCCCGCGCCGCACCGATGTTCCCTTCGGCCAGGGAGATTCGCGCGAGACACAGGGTCAGCGCCGCCCGGCTGAGCGGCGGCAACTGGTCGAACTGCGTCTCGTCGACCACGGCCCGGGCCTCGTCCCAGCGGCCGAGCGCGGCGAGCGCCTGCGCCCATTTGACGAACAGGATCGGTGCGGACTCGGAGAACCGGAACGATTCGTGCGCGGCCCGCAGTCCCTGCCGGACGGCGGCGATGGCGGCGTCGTACCGCCCGGCCGCGACCAGCACCGCCGATTCCCAGGTGGCGACATCCACCACGATCCGCGCGTCCCCGGCCGCGGCGGCCGCGCGATGAGCTTCGGCGAAATGATCCAGCGCCCAGTCGGTTTCGTTCGCGGCCGCCGATTCCGGCCCGGATGAACCATCCCCCGCCACCTCCGCCGCGGCGGCCCCCGCCAGCCCGAGATGGGCGTGCGCCCGCGCCACGAGGGCGTCCGCCTCCAGTCGCTGGGCGATGACCAGCGCCGCACGGGCGTCCGACGCCGACCCGGCGGCGTCGCCTCGGAAGATCCGCGCGGAGGCCGATTGCACCAGCGCCTCCGCCCGCTCGGCACCGGCACCCGCCACCGACAACAGCTGCAGTGCCCGCACCAGATCCGTTCCCGGTCCGGCTCCGGTGGTCCCCCGCAGGTACGCCCGCCGCCGATACATCCGCGCCACCCGCTCGACCTCGCACCGGTCGGCGTCCGCCTCGGCGGCGCGCTCGCCGTCGTCCCGGCCGGCCGAGCGGCGGCCCGACCTCGGCTCGGTGCTTCCGGTAGCGGACTCGGCCGGGGCGATATCGCCGGTGGGGTCGAGCAGGGCCAGCGCCGCGTCGGCGGCGGCGATGCCGCGCTCGGTCGCGCCGCAGGCCACCGCGACATCGACGATCTGTTCCAGGACAGCCAGTTTCGTGGTGGGCAGGATCCGCTCGGCATCGGGCACCCGATCCCAGAGGACGAGGATCTGTTCGAGGAGCCGGAGGCGTTCCGGGTGGGTGGCGGGTACGGCGGTGGCGGCCGACCAGTAGGCACGCAGGGCCTGCTCCAGATCCCCGGCGGCGCGGGCGTGGCGGGCCAGGTCGGCGCGGGATTCGGCGTCGAGGGCCTCGCCGCGGGCGCGCAGCGCCGCGGCCGCACGGGCGTGCAGGCGGGTGCGCTCACCGGGCAGCAGCCGGTCGTAGATGGCCTGGCGGATGAGGCCGTGCCGGAATTCGTAGCCGGTCTCGGTGGTGTGCAGCAGGTGGCGGTCGACCAATTCCCGTAGGGCGCGGTCCAGTTCGTCCGGGGGTAGGTCGACGATGGCGGCCAGCAGTTCGTGGTGGATCGGGGAGCCGAGGACGGCGGCCGGGGGAACCACGGCGAGAGCGTCTGCGGAGAGGCCGGATTGGAAGCCGAGCAGCAGGTCGGTCAGGTCGGCGGGCAGCTGGTCGGGGCACTGGCCGAGCGCCTCGACGAACAGCGGGTTGCCGCCGCTGCGTTCGAAAACCTTGGTGATGAGCCGGGGTTCGGGCTCGCGGGCGAGCAGGGCGGCGAGCTGGCGGCCCACCTCGTGGCGGGTCAGCGGGTGCAGTTCCAGCACCCGCACGCCCGGATTGCGGCGCAGTTCGGCGACCAGGCCGCGCAGCGGTCCGGCCTCGCCGGGACGGTAGGTGCCGACCAGCAGGGCGTCCGCGTCGGCGAGATTGGCGGCCAGGAAGGTGAGCAGCTCACGGCTGGCGTCATCGGCCCAGTGCAGATCCTCGAGGATGAGCACCACCGGCCGAGTCATGGCCAGTTGCTCCAGCAGCGTGAGGATTTCGCCGAACAGGCGGATGCGGTCGGCCTCCGGGGCGGCGCCGCCGGTGTGAACGGCCAACTGCGGCAGCCAGTTCGCCAGCGCCGGATGCGGCGGCAGCAACGTGGCCACCGCCTCGCCGCCGAGCTGCCGCACCAGCCCGCGCAGCAACGCCAGGAACGGCGCGTAGGCCACGCCCCCGGTCCCCAGCTCCGGGCAGCGACCGAGCAGCACCATCACCCGAGAGTCCAAACGCTCGGTGAACTCCCCCACCAGCCGGGATTTCCCGATCCCGGCCTCCCCCGCGATCAAGACCGTCTGTGTACCTGGATCACCCACCGCCTCGACCAGCGCGGACACCTCTGCCGCCCGCCCAACGAGGACACTGCTACCGGGGAAACTCACCACTCCCCGATCATGCCGTGACTGTCGCAATTCGCCCACTCGACAGGCCATTTCGCACCCCGTTCACAGGTTCGGGCGGCTTATAGTGCACGCGGCGCTAACGCGTGAGCTATCGGTATGTGGATGGGCAGGAATGACAGTCGAGAACCCGGCGGTGGAGTCGGTGCACGGAATGTGGGCCGCGGCGGATCCCGGCGAGCGCCGGCGTTGGTGGCCGGTGATGCTGTTCCTGGTCGTGGTCCTGGTGGCGGGTTTCGCGATCGCGGGATGGTTGCTCATCGGGCAGTCACACCGGTCGCCGGCCGCGGCCACGCGCGCTCCGGGCGCATTGAACAGCGCCCGGCTGGCCCTGATCAATGCGCCCGGAGCGCACTACACCGGCCGCCTGACCGGGCAGGACGGCAAGCAGGCGACCGTGGACCTGCGGGTCACGAATGTCGGTGACGCGTCCGGGACTCTCGAATTCGCTCCTGGAAAAGCCTTGTCGTACCAGCGGATCGGCGACAAGACCTTCGTACGGGGCAACACCGAGGCCTGGATCGCCTACGGCTTCTCCGCCGACGACGCCGTCCGTTCCGACGGCCGGCAGCTGCTCGAACCCCCGGCGATCGGCGGCCTCGACCTGCCGGCGGCCCTGACTCCTTCGACCCTCGGGCGGCATCTGGACCCCAATGCGGAAGCGCACCGGCCGGTCACGGCGGGCGTGCCCATCACCATCGACGGCCACCGGTCCACCCCGATCATCAGCGGCGCCGTCACCACCTATGTGAGCTCCGGCCAGGTCGATCGAATTACCGAGCCGGCCTTCGACATCCGGGTGGCGCCCCTGAGCGCCGACGAGGTGGCCGGGCTCTACCGCGACCTCCGGAACGCGGCCGCCGCGACCGAGAACGCCACCGACTCGGAAACCAAGATCACCGTCGCGGGCAGCTGGAGCGACCCGTGCGGACCGGACTGCACCGCGATCGAAACCCTGACCAGCGCACGGCAGCCCTTCGGCGCGGCGACGATCCCCACGCCACACCCGGACGACATCGCCGTGTGGTACGAGATGGTGCTCAGTGTCAACGGGATCGTCATGCCCACACCGCTGTGCACCGGCGTCCAGCCGATGCCGGGAAACGGAACGGCGACGGTGTCGTGCCCGTTCACCATCGACGCGGACGGCGGCACCGTCGACGCGGTTCTGAGGAACCACCCGCTGATGGGCCGGGGCCGCGCCGACGCCCTCGTGAGCACCGTCGACAGCAATGCCGGACGCAGCCGGAACAGGACCGCATGCCCGGTGGTGCAGGTCGAGGGCACGGCGTTCTGGAGCAAGCCCGGCTGCTGATCGCGCGCGGGGCCCGAAAACCGAAGGGCCTCACCGCTGATCAGGGTTTGGCCAGCAAGCCCTCCACCGTCCGGCGCACCTTCGACACCGCACTGTCGTCCCCCAGACGCAGTGCGGTATTCGCCGCTGCGAGCACCGCGTCGATCTGGAAAGCCGCCAGATCGGCGTCCAGAGCGGCGATTTCGCCGTGGTCGCAGGCGTAGGACAGCTCGCCGGCCAGCAGGTCGAGCCAGTCCTGCTGATTGGCCACCAGCGCATCGCGCACCGGCCCGGGGCGGCTGTCGAATTCGGCCAGGTTCGCGGACTGGAAGCAGCCGCCCTGGAAGCAGGGGCCGGCGGCGTAGTCGATCCACAGCTCGATCAGGGCCCGCAGGCGTTCGGCGCCACGGGGTTTCGCCCGGGCGGGCCGGGTGACGGTGTCGACGAAGACCGTGCGGAAGTAGTCGATGGTGGCGAGTTGCAGGGCTTCCTTGGTGCGGAACAGGGTTTGGATGCCCGCCTTGCTGAGGCCGGTGTCGGTGGCCAGGCGACCGAAGCTCAAGCCCTCCAGGCTGTCCAGCGAGGCGATGTCCACGGCCCGGCCGAGCACCACCTTGCGGGTACGCGAGCCGCGCAGCAGCCGCTTGTCGGTGATCTCGGTGGCATCCGCTGCCGGAACCGGGCTTTCCATACGGCCGATCGTACTCCTGACCCGTGCCGGAAACGGCCGTGGCAATGGGCCGTCCGCGGCGGAAGCGGTCAATCGATATTGCCGCGCCAGGTGGCCCACGCTACAGTTACGGGCCAGTAGGAACGCTGGCGTTCCCAGACAGCTGTGGAGGATTCGCGCATGATCAAGGCAACGCAACCCCTCACGGCCGCACCGATTTCCGGACCGCTGCGTGATGCGCGCGGCTTGTCCGCCGCCCTGGTCGCGCACTTCGCCGAACACGTGGCCCGCTGCGGCACCCTGCCCGGGGACGCGCTGCGCGGGGAGGTCACCGCCGTCACCCGCACCTGCCTGGAACTCGCGGCCGGGGTACTGGAGGGCCGTGACGTGAGCGCCAAGGTCGAACGGCTGCAACGCGCGGGCGCGGACTGGGCGCGCGAGGGCATTCCCATCGGGACCATCCACCGCGCCGTGCACGACGGCTTCGCGGTGGGTTTCGATCTCATCGTGGACGCCACCGGGCCCGAGGACTACGCCCGGCTCGCGGTCACCGCGCGCCGGCTGTTCGAGGTGCTGGCCATCGTGGATTCGGCATTCGCGGTGTCCTATGTGCGCGAGCACCGGGCGGTGGTGGCCGAGCATCACACCGCGGTGCACACGGTGGCGTCGGCCCTGCTGGCGGGGCATCCCGCCTCGACCATGGCCCGCGCCGGCGGCATCGAGATCGACGAGTCGTATTACGTGCTGGCACTGAGCATTCCGTCGCATCCGGGCGAGGACGATCCCCGGGTGGACGGTGAGGTGGTGGCCCGCCGCAAGCTGCGGCGGGTCCAGTCCGAGCTGGCCCGCGGCGGTCGAGGCCGGGCGCTGTCGCTGCTCAGCGCCGACGGCGGCACGGTGCTGCTGCCCGCGGCCGAGGTGACGCCCGCCGAGCTCGGCGACCTGGTCGACGGATTGTCCACGGCCGCACAGGTTCCGGTGACCGCCACCGTCATCCACACCGAGACGCACCGCATTCCGGAGGCCGCCGAGCAGGCGCACGAACTGCTGGACATGGTGCACCGCCTGGAGTGCGCGCCCGGCCTGCACCGCTTCGACGACCTGGCCATGGAGTACCAGCTGACCCGGCCGGGCCCGGCCCGCGAATACCTCGGCACCCTGCTCGATCCGCTGGACGCCTACCCGGAACTGCTGGAAACCCTGCGCCGTCATATCGGAAACGACCTGAGCCGACGGCATACGGCGCGTGTGCTGGGCGTGCACACCAATACCGTCGACAATCGGCTCAAACGGATCGGGCAGCTCACCGGATTCGATCCGGCCCAGCCGTCCGGGCTGTGGTACCTGCGGTCCGCGCTGGTGGCGCGCAGCTATCGGAAGTCCGAGCGGGTGCGGATCGGGCGGCCGGACACCATGGTCGCCAGCAGCGCGGCGAAGTGACGGTGCTCGGACAGGGCGCGTCGCGAGGCGGCCACCGACCAGACGGTGCGCACCTCCGACGGCGGCAGTGGCCGGTCGGCCAGACGGTCGGCCAGCCAGTCCACCATCACCGGAATCGCGATGAACTGCAAGGGAAGATGCGTGCTGAGCCGGTCGCGCAGATAGCGGACGTGCGCGCCGCGGGCGTGATAGCGCCGCACGTGCGCATCGACATCGGCGACCGCGATCACCTCGTCATTGACACCCTGGACCACGAACAGCGGCATGGCGGGAGCCTGCGCGCCCGGCTGGATGTCGTCGAGCACCGCCCGCATCTCGGGCCGGGTCAGCAGCGCGCCGAGGCCACCTTTGATGTGCCGGTTGGCATTTCGGCCCGCATAGCGGGCCAGCAGCGGGAACGTCGCGATCGATTCGGCGCGGTCGAGCAGTTCGAGGTACTCCTCCGACACCAGGCCCTGCACGCAGCCGTCCAATTCCGGGTAGGCGCGGCGCAGCCCGGAGGTGAACACCATCGCGAATCCCGCGAAGGGAGAACCGTTCAGGCGCACGAAGGCCGAGGCGGGATCGCCCACGGGTGAGCCCGCGACCGCGCCCACGATATCGAGTTCGGGGGCATAGCTCGCGGCGAGTTCGGCCGCCCACACCGTGGCCAGACCGCCACCGGAGTAGCCCCACAGGCCGATTCGGGTGCGCGGATGCAGACCCAGCGGTGCGAAGCGCAGGGCGGCCCGCAGGCCGTCGAGGGCGCGGTGGCCGGGCTCGCGGGCCGCGCCGAAGTGGCCGTTGATGCCCTCGTGATCGGGCACCGAGACCGCCCAGCCGCGGGCCAGTGCGGCGGCGATGAGCGGGAATTCCACCTGCGGGATGGCGCCCAGCGCGCGGGCGCGATGCTGTAAAGCGTAGGAGGGGAAGCATTTCGGCGCGACGGCGTCGATGGCGCACTGGAACGACAGCAGTGGGCGGTCCGCGGACGGTTCCGCGTCCCAGGGCAGCAGGACGGTGGTGACCGTCGCCTCCGGCCGGCCGTTGAGATCGGTGCTGCGGTACAGCAATTGCCAGGCTCGGACGCGCTGCGGAATGCGCCCGAACAGGCCGAGCCGCACCGGCCGCGACCGCAGGATCGTGCCCGGCGCAACCGATCCCGGGTCGATCGGCGAACGGTAGAACGGATCCTCACCGGGTAGCCGGGGATGCCCGCGCGGCGGGTCGGATTCCATTGTGAAACTGCCGGATTCGACGGCATCGCCGATCGTCATCGTGATCCTTTCGGAGAGAAGCCAGAGGGCCGGGGCAAGTCCCCGGCCTCCCTCGTGCTGGTGATTCGGGAGCGAGCGCCCCCGGACGTCGCTCAGATGTGCCCGCTGCCGCCGATCATCCAGGGGTTGAAGGTGCAGACCAGCTCGGGATGGGCGGCCGGGTCCAGGGCGTGCAGCGCGATGGAGGCCGCCCGGGGCGAGTACATGATGGTGAGATGATCGGAGACGTCCTCGGGGCAATCCTGTTGCAGCGTGAGGTTTTCCACGGGGGCGTCGGGGCCCGGGGTGAGGAAGGTCCACTCGTAGGGGTTGGAGATCTCGTCGTGGGTGGTGCCGACGGCGGTGTACGCCACGCCGGGCACGGTGTCGCCGTCGGCATTCAGCTTGGCGTAGAACGGCGAGCCGAGGACCTGCTCGGTATTGGCCTGGCCGATCAGCGGCTCGTAGAAGCCGAGGATGTTCAGGCCGAGATCGGTGATGATGCGCCCGAGGGTGGCGATGCCGAGCAGCGAGGTGCCGTGGGTGGTCGCGCCGAAGCTGATGACCTTGCCGACTTTCCCGAGGCCGCCCTCGAATTTCAGGTACTGGCTGGTGACCGGTCCGCCCTGGGAGTGGGCGATCACATCGACCGCGGGCGCGCCGGTGGCGGCCAGCACCCGATCGATGAATTGACCGAGCTGCCGGGCGGACTCCTCCATCGGCCCGACACCGTAGCGGCCCGGCAGGATCGGCCCGACACCGCCGCCGCTCAGCGGCGTCTCACGGCCGAAATTGAAGGCGTAGACGCAGAATCCGGCGCGGGCGACCTGCGGGGACAGGAACGAGAAGCTGTCGTAGGTATTGAGCCAGGTGCCGTGCACCAGCACCACGGGATTGGGGTGCTCCGCGGTCGGTTTGCAGTTCCAGTCATTGGATCCGGGCGGCGCGGCATCCGGGTGGGTCAGGCCGTAGCCGAAAGCGGCCAGGAAGGACGACATCTCCGGGCCCACGCCGACGGTGTCGGAGGCGGTGCTGACGGTCGCCGAGCCGGAACTGCTGCCGGAGTCGCCGATGGAATCCGGCTCGGAGCGCGCCACGCCGGTCGAGAACGCGACCGCGAAGGCGGTGGCACTGGCGAATACGGCACTGCCGAGGGTACGGATGGTCGGCCTCATGAAATCTCCTACTGCGTCCGGCGGATCCGACCGAACGCGTCGAATCCGATTGCGACCGTAGGAGCGTGCTGTGGCCCGTGTCACGGGCGCTGTGCCAGGTGACAGCGCGGCCCGGCATGGATGCCGGGCGATTGTGGCGACCAACAGCCGTCAGGGCGCCGGTGTGCTCACAATGGCCATGGCGGTGCGGGTGAACAACGGCGCCAGTTCGGGCAGCGCCTGGGCGCCCTTGGTATGCAGGCAGGCGCGCACCCGATCGTCGATGCCGCCGAGCAGCATGTCGACCAGCTGCCGATCGGGTTCGGCGGTCAGATCGCCGTCGCGCACACCGACCCGGGCCACCGCCATGATGTAGTCCGCGAATCGCTCGTGGACGCGCAGCCGATGCTCCACCAATCCCGGTCCGGCCGCGAGGGTTTCGACATACAGCGCGCGGGCGGCGCCGGGCTGCATGGACAGCACGCCGAGATAGATCTCGAAGGAAATCCGCACCCGGTCGGCGAAATTCACGCCCTCGAGGCCGGTGACGGTCTCCTGCAACTGTTCCAATGCCGCGCCGACCGCGAGATCGTATGCGGCGGCGAAACATTCGTCCTTCCCGCCGAATACCGCGTAGAAAGTGCGGCGCGCCACCTGTGCCCGGGTCACGATATCGGCGACGGTGGTGGCCGCGAAGCCGAGCTCACCCACCGCCTCCAGCACGGCGGTGCACAGGCGCCGGTACTGCGAGGCCTCCACCTGTTCGCGGGTCAGCCCGTGCCGGCCACGCGGCAGCGGTCCCGGTTCACCGATGGTTTCCACACTCACGTCCCCAGAATAGGTTTCCACGTCACCGAGCGACTAACGGTCCGGCCAATACCAGGGCGGTTCACCCGCAGTTTCCTGTCCGGCCACCGTCGTCACGCCCTCCTGTTTGAGCAATTCGATCATGGTCGCGTCGTCGGCGTACTCGTCGATGACGCCGATCAATTCGTCCGAATGGCTCACCACCACGAGCTGGGTGTCCTCGGCGGCGCGGGCGATGAGCCGGCCCAGCGGGGCGAGCAGGTCCGGATGCAGGCTGGTCTCGGGCTCGTTGAGCACCAGCAGCTGCGGCGGGCGCGGGGACAGCAGGGCGGCGGCCAGCAGCAGGTAGCGCAGGGTGCCGTCGGACAGTTCCGGTGCGGCCAGCGGGCGGAAGAGCCTGGGCTGATGCAGCAGCAGTTCGAAGCGGCCGTCACGGTTCACGATCTCGACGCGACTGCCCGGAAAGGCGTGGTCCACGGTCTCGGCCAGCGCCCCGGCGTCACCGATCTCGAGGATGGTCTGCAGGGCCGCGGCGACATCCGCGCCGTCGTGGGCCAGGGCCAGGGTGCGGGTGCCGATCTGCGGTGCGCGGGCGGGGGCCGCGGCGTCGGTGCGCAGATGGTCGTAGAAACGCCACGAGCGAATGCGCTCGCGCAGCGCGAGCAGGTCCGGCGCGCGTTGCGGATCGGCCAGCTCGGACAGCATGGAGTCGTACGGTTTCATCGGGTGCGGGACCATGCCCCAGCCGCCGGCCTCGTCGCGCAGGCGAACCACGGGTCCGCCGCGATCGGCGAGCACGGTCGAGGGGCGCAGCACGGGACCGGCCCAGGCGGCCTCGGATTTGATCTCGGGGTCGGCATCGAACATCGATCGGCCCGGAATCGGCAGGCCCAGTTCGGCGGCGTAGCCGAAGTCCTCGCCCGCGAACCCGACCCGAAGTACGAGCGGGGTGTTCGGTCCGGAGCGGCCGGGTCCGGCGAAGATGGTCGATTCGAGCCCGCCCTCGCGGGCCAGGCCGGCGACCGCGCCATTGCGGGCGAAGTCGGCGAGCAGGCGCAGGACGCGGTAGAGGCTGGATTTGCCGCTGCCATTGGCGCCGGTGACCACGTTCAGGCGGCCGAGCGGCACCCGCAGTTTGCGCAGGGACCGGTAGTTCTCCACGGCCAACGTGGTCAGCATGGGATCCAGCGTATTAGCTACCAACCGGTCTCGATCAGTCGGCGAGTCCGGCCCGCCACTCCCGATAGGCCGACCGCGAGCACACCGCGCAGGGGCGATAGCCGGCCGCGACCGCGGTGGCCTCGTCCGCGAAGAAGACCCGGTGGGCGGTGTAGCCGCCGCGGGCGAGGGCGCGCAGCGCGGCCGGACAGTCCAGGCGGCCGTAGATCTTCAGGCGGCGATGGCCGCCCAGCACGCCGGGGGTCCGGCTGGCATACGGTCGGCCGTCCGCGCCGAGCAGGGTGTACACCATCGCCCCCTCAGGCGTCGTGGAAGACCAGACCCAGGGTGTGGCGCTGGCCGGACCGCACCAGGCTCACCCCGTGCCGCATAGGCGCGGCCGACCAGCCGCGTGTGCCGCGCACCGGGCGATCGCGGGTGGTGAAGATCAGGCCGTGCCCCTGCGGCAGCGCCATGGCCGCGCCGCGGGATTGCGCGCGCGGGCGCTGCTCGACCATGAGGAATTCACCACCGGTGTAGTCCACGCCCGGCGCGTCCAGGCCGATCACGACCTGGAGCGGAAACACCATGTCGCCGAACAGGTCCCGGTGCAGGGCATTCCAGTCGCCGGGACCGTAGCGCAGCAGGATCTGCGAGCCCTTCACCTGACCGGCCCGATGACACTGGGCGATCCACTCGTCCAGGCGTTCCGGCCAGGTGCCGGGCCGGCCCAGCCGGGCGGCCCAATCCCGGGCTATGGGAAGCAGTTTCGGATACAGAGCCCACCGCAGCTCGGCCACGATCTCGGGGAGGTCATGGGTGAAGTAGCGGTATTCACCCGAGCCGAAGCGGTGGCGGGCCATGTCGACCGTCGAGCGGAAATGCTCCTCCTCGTCGTAAAGCCCTGCCAGGGTCCGGCATTCGGCGGCGGTGAGCAGCGGGCCGGTGAGCGCGTGGCCGTGGTCGTCGAGCTCACCGGCCAGGGCCGCCCATTCCTGCTGGGCGACCCGGCCGGCCCATACCGAACCGAGGGCGGCGGTGGTCATGCGGCCCGCTCGAGGTTCAGCAGTTGCTGCTTGCGCTCCACTCCCCCGGCATAGCCGGTGAGCGAGCCGTCGGACCCGATCACGCGGTGACAGGGTCGCACGATCAGCAGCGGATTCGCACCGATGGCCGAACCCACCGCGCGCACGGCTGCCCTGGGCGCGCCGATGCGCGCCGCGATCTCCCCGTAGGTGGTGGTGGTCCCGTAGGGGATCTCCTCCAGGGCACTCCACACGCGCCGCTGGAAATCGGTTCCGGCGCTGCCGAATCGGAGATCGAACTCACTCCGCTCCCCGGCGAAGTAGGCGGTCAGCTGCCCCACCACCTCGGCGAACGCTTCGGCGTCCGCAGTCCACTCCCCCTCCACCAGAATGCTCTTGCTCCCGGCCATCGACACCGCGGTCAGTTCCACCGAGTCGCCCCGCAGCTCCCCGACCAGCAGCAACTCCCCGACCGGGCTGGCCATCGTGGTGTACACGCGCATCGCTTCCTCCTCCATCGTCTTGTCTCCTCCTCACCTACTCTGGCCCAGCAGATCCCCGATGACCGGCGGGAATCAGCCATCGCGTTGGCGGCATTCGGACAGACGTCGGCCGGGCCCGTGGAGATCACCCGCTTCCTCCGCGATCACTTGGCAGGATCTCAAATTCGACAGGCAAACTTGCAAGTTTGGCTTTGTTTGTGGCACTCTGGGCCGGTGAGCGCGAACGGAGAGGACAGGTCGGCCGCAGCAGTGGCCGCCGCCGCCAGCGAACTGCGGGTGGCGGCGAGCCGGCTGTTGCGGCAGTTGCGGACGGCCCGGGCCGGAATCGAGATGACGCCCTCCCAGGCGGTGGCGCTGAGCCGGCTCGGACACGAGGGGCCGATGTCGGTCGCCGATCTGGCCCGGGCCGAGCGGGTGCGGCCGCAGTCCATGCGCACCACCCTCGCCGTGCTGGAGGAGCGCGGGCTGGTGGTGCGCGCGCCGCATCCGACCGATCAGCGGCAGGTGCTGCTGTCACTGTCCGAGGCGGGGCAGCGGTTGCTCCGGCTGGCGCACGACGCCAAGGAAGACTGGCTGGCCACCGCGATCACGACCAAACTCTCGCCCGGCGAACAGGATTCGCTCATCGCCGCGATCCCGCTGCTCGCCCGGCTCACCGAAGACTGACCGGAATCGCCACTCCCAGAGAAGGATTGCACCTTGACCGACACCCTGCTCGATCCCAACACCGCTCTGGTCCTCATCGACCTGCAGCGCGGTATCGTCGCCGCCCCCACCCAGCCCTACCCCGCGGACGAGGTGGTGCGCCGGGGAACCGAGCTGGCCAAGGCCTTCCGCGACAAGGGCCTGCCGGTCGTCCTGGTGCGCATCACCTTCGCCGCGGACGGCAGCGACATGCCGCCCGGCCGCACCATGCAGCCCGCCGGCGCATTCACCCCGCCGCCCGGCTGGGACGAACTCCTCGACGAACTCGACATCCAGCCCACCGATATCCGGATCACCAAGCGCCAGTGGGGCGCCTTCCACGGCACCGACCTCGACCTCCACCTGCGCCGCCGCGGCGTCACCGCCATCGTCCTGGGCGGCATCGCCACCAGCATCGGCGTCGAATCCACCGCCCGGGCCGCCCACGAACACGGCTACCACGTCATCGTCGCCACCGACGCCGCCGCCGACCGCGACCCCGCCGCCCACACCCACTCCGTCGAGAAGATCTTCCCCCGTCTCGGCGTCACCACCACCACCGAGGAAGTCCTGGACGCCGTCGCCAAGCTCTGACCGGATCAGGAGCATCCAGCAACCAAGATCGGGGCGCTCTCACTGCTGCGGAAATCTGTCCGATTTCCGTCGCTGAGAGCTCCCTGATCTTGTTGCCGACTGCGCACCGTGTCGCCATGGGTCGGGCGGGAAATGTAGGTTCGGCTCATGGGGAGTCCGATCGAAATACCTCGAGCACACAGGTTTCGGCGTTGGGTTGCGATTCTGGCCGGGCTGCTGGCTGCGTTGTCGGTGGCGGCGTCGGTGCCGGGCTGGTGGTGTGGGCGGGATGCCGATGCGTGGTTCGATGGGGATTCGGGCCGGGTGCGTGGGCTTGCGCAGGAGTTGGTGGCGTTCGAGGATGCCGATGATCAGCTGCGGGAGCGCGGCGCGGGTGGGGAGATCACCGGGATGTGGGGGCTGCTCGCGCATCAGATGACCGCCCTGGGGCTGGCTCAGGTGTGTCTGGCGCACCCGGAATGGCGGGAACGGTTCGCGCCCATCGCGACTCGTGCGGCAGCGAAAAGTCTGCGGCCGGAGATGCGGGACGTGTTCACCGCGGCCTGGAACGGCGAGGACGGGCTGGCGGTTCCGGACAGTCCGCACGGGCACGCGTATCTCGCGTATCCCGCGCTCGCGCTCGGGATGGCGCGGCTGGTCGACCCGGCGTTCCCGCCCGACCTCGCGGCCCAGGATGACGCGCTGGTCGCCTCCTACGAGCGCCGCCTGCTCGCCTCGCCGACCGCACTGCTGGAAACCTTTCCGGGCGAGGCCTATCCCACCGATGTGGCGGCGGTCGCCGCGGCCATCGCGGTGCACGGCCGCGCGACCGGCGTCGACCACACGGCCGTGCTCTCCCATTGGGCGCAACAGGTTCGTGCGGTCCAGCTCGATCGAGGCACCGGACTGCTGGTGCAGCGCATGGGAGTCGACGCGCACGCGCACGATGCCCCACGCGCCTCGGGAACCGGATTGGGCGCCTACTTCGCCGGATTCGCGAACCGCGCACTCGCCGAGGAGTTGGCGACCGGACTGTTCCACCAGGAACGAAACATCCTGGGCTTCAGCGCCATCCACGAGTACGGACAGGGTTCCGATGGCACCGGAGACATCGACAGCGGTCCGGTCATCCTCGGAATATCGGTCTCGGCCACCGGCTTCGCGCTCGCCCCGGCCCGCGCCTTCGGCCACCGCGGCCTCTTCACCCGCCTGTTCCGCACCACCGACCTCGCCGGCCTCCCCCTGCGCAGCGGCAACCGCCTGCGCTTCGCCAACGGCGGAGTGATCGGCAACGCCCTCCTACTCGCCTTCCTCACCTCCGGCCCGGAGCTCGCCGCATGAGAATCCTCACCACCCAGTGGCTGCGCGCGGGATGGCGTCTCATCCGGCTCCCGCTGATCCCCATCGTCTTGTACCTCGCCCTGCGCCCCGTCCTGGCGGCACTGTCGGAGCGACACGGATTCGGCTCCCCGGACGGCATGAGCGTGGGCTATCTGGCAGTCGCCGCGACCCTGACGGCGCTGCGCATCGTGTTGCTGGTGATCGCGCCCGCCTACCTCTCGTATCGCGTTGTGGCATACACGGTTACGCGCCTCCGACACCCAGGCGATCCACAGAACCAGCCCGAACCTGTCGACCGGTCGCCGGATCCGATCACGGCGAACAACAGCAGCCAGCAACCGTGAGCGCGGTCCGAATACCTGCGAGGAAGGGCGA
The DNA here is from genome assembly GCF_053601595.1 of Nocardia sp. NPDC004711. NCBI lineage: Bacteria > Bacillati > Actinomycetota > Actinomycetes > Mycobacteriales > Nocardiaceae > Nocardia > Nocardia sp. NPDC004711. Next base: position 221,498 of record NZ_JBSGCB010000004.1, read on the forward strand.
CGCTATTCCCGGTGGGCTCGGGACCAGAGGGCGGGCCAGCCACCGGAACCGAGCCAGGCGGTGGGGATGAGGAGGCCATGGTCGGCAATGTGGGACCAGAAGGTTTCGTGGTCGGGGCCGGGGTCGGGGGTGCCGAGTTCGAGGGCGGCTGGCCAGGCGGTGAGCCAGGGGCCCTCGGGGGCGGAGAGGGAGGTGGCGGGGTAGCCGGGAACGGTGGTGGCTCGGGGGGCGCTGATCGCGGTCACCGGGGTGGAGTGGGTGGGGGTGCAGGTGGTGGCGAGGATCAGGGGGCAGAGCAGGTCGGGGGTGGGGTGGCGGGTGATGGCGTGGGTGAGGGCGGGGTCGCCGCGGCGGGCGAGGCGGCCGATGGCGGCGCGGACGCGCTGGGCGATCAGGTCCATGCTGCGGGCGGCGGCGATGTCCGGCTCTTTTATCAAGGCGCGCAGCCGTTTCGACGGGACGGGTGCGTCGGCCGTGACGCTGGGCAGGCGGGGGTAGCGGCCCAGGAGGGCGGCGTCCAGGGATTCGATCGCGGCGGCGAGGGGGCGGCTGCCGCCGGCGGTCCAGAGGGCGGGCAGGGCGGCGGGGTTGGCGTCGAGGAAGGTCGCGCACAGGGCGGTGAGCCGGTCGGTGCCCGAACGGCGCAGGGCGGTCAGCGTTTTGGGATCGCCGTCGCTGTCCCCGGCCAGAGCGGCGAGGACGCGCAGGGCGGCTTCCGACTCGACCATCGCCTTGCGGACCGCTTCGTGTAGTGCGGGACCGACCTCACGGACCGGATCAGGTGCCGAGCGCCGGGTCCGAGCGGGCGGCTCGGCAGTCGCCAACTCCACCGGATCAGGTTCCGGCTCCTCGACGCGGAGGGTCGCGGCCCAGTCCCGGACCGCCTGCCGCACTGCGGGATCGGCTTCCTGGTTGAATCGTCCGGCGATCTCGCTCACGGCCCACCCGCGGCCGGCCCGGCGCAGTTCGGCATTGACCTGAAGGTGGTCGCGCTCGTCGCGCAGGCCGAGCAGGATGCTCCGCCCGCGCACGGCCTGACTCTGATACCACTGTCCCGCAATGCAATTGCCCATATGGTCCGACCACTCCGCGAGCCGGGTGGCGGTGCGGGCGATCTGAATCCGCAGCGACGTCCCGGGCAACCCGGCACCGTCGTGGGCGAGGACCGGTTCGGCGACCTCGAATTCGCTGGTGAGCGCGGCGGCCACGACACCGCTGCCCACCAGTCCGGCGCACAGGCGCGCCCAGTCCCGGCACCGGGCAGGGACGGTCGCCCCGAGGTCGACCAGCTGGGCGGCTCCGGCGACCGCGAGCGGGATGGAGTCCGACCGCGGCGTCAGCGGATCCGGTTGCGGTGCCGGCGGATTCGTCTCGAAGTCGGGTACCCGGTAGTAGTGCGTCGGCACGGCGGCCTCATGTCCGCGCACCCGCGCCATGGCATCGGCGAGGTCGGCGAGCCACAGCAGGTCGGAGGCATGCTCGGCCGCGGCGGGATCCCCGGCCAGCCGGACCGCGAGGCCGGGCTGACCGTGGACGCGCACCAGCGGGTCGAAACGCCAGTCCTGGGGCGGCCGCTGCGCGGTGTAACCGGCGACCGCGCGCCAGGCCCGCAGCGAGCTCGAATCCCAGTGTTCCGCCGGGAACGAGCGTGCTGGGATGTCGATGCAGAGCAGCATCCGGCACCGTTCGTCGACCACGATCGCGGAAGCCAGCGCGGTCCGCATCCGAGCGCGCACGAAGCGTTCATAGGCGGCGTTGCGCGGCTGCTGCTGCCGCAGCCACGCATCGATCTCGCGAACATGGACACCGGGCCGCACGGGCAGGGCGTTCAGCTCACCGACGGGATACCTGGCCGCCTTGATCTCTCGCGAGGTGAGCATCCCGGAGACCACGGCGATCTCCTCGCGCACCCGGTCGATGCCCGCGACCACCCCGAGTTCGTGCACCGCGACGGCGGCCCGCAGCAGCACAGTGGCCGCGAGCGCGTCCTGGATCATCCGCTCGGCGCAGTGCTTCCAGAGATTGCGCCAGGTCGGGCGAAATCGAATGGCCGTCGGCAGGGTGAGCGGCCCCGGGGTCGATCCCTGCGCGAGTTCGACCAGCTGCTGCTCGTAGAACCGGTTCGAACGTTCGCGCAGCGACTCCAGTCCGCTCAGATCATGGCTCGCCAGCAGCCGCTCGCGCTCGAGCACGGCGCGCTGCCGCGCGCACACCTGCTCCCACAGGTCCAGCACCAGCTCCAGCCGCCGTGGGCGCGAGCAGGATTCGAGGACCCGGCCCAGGTTCGCCGCCAGCACCGACGCCGCGCCGTCGGGCACCGGATCGATGCCGTCGGGCGCCCGCAGCTCGAGCACCCGCACCAGTTGCTCGGGTCCGAGCAGATCCGCCGCCGCGGACGCCAATACCACTGCGGCCCAGCGTCCCTCGCCGATGGCCTGTTCGGCGGCCGCGCCCACGGGTTTGGTGGCCGTCACCCCGAACAGCGCGACCAGGGTCGCCGTCCGCTCCCCGAGCCGCCGGCCGCCGCCGACCTTCAGCACCCGCAGGGCCGCCAGCACCGCGTCCCGCCGGTCACCGCCGGCGCCCGCCAGCCGTGCGGACACGAAACCGTCGCCGAGATCGATTCCGGCCCCGGCGATTACCGTGCCGCCGAGCTCGATGAGCCCGGCCAGGTCGGCGCAGGCGATGGCCACGCGGGCGGGATCGCTGTCCCGTGCGCCCAGGACGACCGCCGCACCCTCGGGCCCGTCGTGGTCGATCGCCTCCCCCGTCTCGACCAGCCAGGCGCGCCGATCACGTTCCGCGACCACGCCGAAGGCCAACTGCACTGCCAAACCCGAACTCCCACCGATGAATTGCCACGCCGCCTCGAATCAGCACGGCACACTCCCGCCCCGACCATACGATCGGGGCGGAAGCGCGGCAATCGAGTTTTCCGGCCGTTCACAAGCGGCGGGCGTCGATCATCCAGATCTCGATATTGGAGGCTTCGTGGTTGGAGCCGATCCGGCCGATCATGCGCACCAGATCGGTGACATCCTCGATCCGGGCGAGTAATTCGACTCGCAGTCCGGCGGAGACATCGGTTTCGAAGCGTTGTCCGCGATAGCTTTCGACGCGGTTGTCACGGTCGTCCACGCGATAGACCTGGGTGACCACCATGCGCCGCACACCGAAGGCGGCGAGGGCCTGTTTGATCTGATCGAACAGGCCGGGCGGCACCACCAGCGTGAGGAGTTTCGCGTCCGCACCGCCGCCCGGGTCCATATTGTGGTAACCGATCATGCCGCCGAGGTGCAGCGGCGCCGACATCAGGATTCCTTGGCCGGGATCTCCGCTCCGTCCTGCCGCACGGCCGCTTCCGTTCGCACCGCTTTCCGCACGGACGGTTGCGCGTGGACGAGCGTGTCGTCCGGATATGCCTCTTCCTCGTGCGCTCCGACGTCACCGGTCTCGAGCACTTCGTCGGGCATGCGCAGGCTCATGAACAGGCTCAGCACCTTGAGAATGACGAAGGTGACCAGCGCATCCCAGACGATCACCGTCGCGGCCGCACCCGCCTGCCAGAGCAGCAGTTTCGGATTGTGCCCGTAGAGCCAGCCGCCGTAGGTGGCGTCGGCCGCGCCGCCGGTGCCCAGGTACACCCGGATGTTCGGGTCGGCCAGCACGCCGACCAGCATGCCGCCCGCCAGCCCGGCCACGCCGTGGGTGTGCACCACGCCGAGGGTGTCGTCGACCTTGCGGAACAGCCGGGTCCGCCCGAGCTTGTTCCAGGACAGCCACACCAGGGTCGAGGCGATCAGACCGATCACCATGGCCCCGAAGCTGTTCACGAAGCCGGCCGCCGGGGTGATGGCGACCAGGCCGGCGATCATGCCGTTGACCGCGCCCAGGAAATTGGGCCGCCGCGACGGACCGGCCAGCATGTCCCAGATCACCCAGGTCAGCACCGCGACCGCGGTGGCGAGATTGGTATTGATCACGGCGAGTGAGGCATCCGCACCCGAGAAGTACGGGTCGCCGCCGTTGAAGCCGTTCCAGCCCAGCCACAGGATGCCCGCCCCGGCCGCGGCCATGGGCAGGTTGTTGGGCACCGCCCGTTCCCGGTCTCGGGTCAGCCGCGGTCCGATGACCGCCGCGGCCACGAAGCCCGTGGTGCCCGCGGCCAGGTGGATGACATATCCACCCGAGTAGTCGAGCGCACCCATTTGCGACCACCAGCCGCCGCCCCAGATCAGGAAGGCATTGACCGAATACGCCAGCGTCGACCAGAGCGGGACGAAGATCAGCCACACCTTGAAATTGATGCGCCCGATCACGCTGCCCAGGAACAACAGCGGTGTGATGCCCGCGAACACGAACTGGAAGTAGGCCAGCGTGGTCTGGGAGAATCGGAACTTGGGCATGAGCCCGTCGAGCAGCGGAATCACGGCCTGCTCTTGATTATTGGAACTCAGAATTGTGTGCGGCTTGCCGATTGCGGCCCGCAGTATTCCTGGGCCCAGTTTGACGGGCTCGCCGAACCCCATCTTGAAGCCCCACAGCACCCACACCACCAGGACCAGCGAGAATCCGGTGAACGCCATGAGCATGGTATTGACGGCCCATTTGCGTTGCACCAGACCGCCATACAAGATCGCGATACCGGGAATGCTCATCAGGCCGACTAGAGTCGCGGCTACCAACTGCCAGGCATTGTCGCCGGGATTCAGCCAGTCGGGATACGGTGACATGTTTCAGCGCTACCTCACCGCGGAGCGGGCAGGCACCAGACTCGCTCCAGCACTAAATTACGTTGTGACATAAGGTGTCTAAGGTCACATCGGGTGAACCAAGTGTTGTGCCGGAACATTTCCCGGCGATTACACGCGGTTAAATCTGGATTTCATGGTCCGGTCATGAATGCACGTGCATTCGAAATGATGGACCCGCTCAGCGAATTCCGACCGGTTGGAACTCGATCGACAGGGTGCGATCGCTACCGTACGATCTGGCTACGGGGAGCACCGGCCGGTCGAACGGGGGAAACGGAGTTGAGGAGTCGCTTACCGGCGACCATTCGCAGTCGCTCAGCGGCGATCACTCGCGGGGGCATGCAATGGACGCGACGCTTCGTGCGCACCGCGCCCGGCGTCATCGGTGCGGTGGGCGCTGCCCTCGCACTGCTGGCCCTGCTCGGCGGCCTGGTGACCGCCGAGCAGCAGAGCACCAAGATCACACGCCACGACACCGTCCTGGCACACACCGAACCTCTGGCCAATGCCGCGCAGCGGCTGTACGTGGCACTGTCCACGGCCGACGCGGCGGCGTCCACGGCCTATCTCTCCGGTGGGATCGAGTCGCCCGAGGTGCGGATCCGCTACGAGAACGCGCTGACCGACGCGGCCGCCGCGCTCGCGGAGGCCACCACCGGCGCCGCGGACGCCGAGACCCGCACCATCCTGGGCCGGATCTCGGCCGAATTGCCCAGTTACACCGGCTATGTCGAGGCGGCGCGGGCCAATAACCGGCAGGGCCTGCCGGTCGGCTCCGCGTATCTGCGGCAGGCGTCGGCGCTCATGCAGGGCTCGATCCTGAAGGACGCGGGCGAACTGGAGCACATTCGCCTCGCACAGTTGCACAGCGATCAGGGCGCGATCACCGGGCTGCCCTGGTGGAGCGCGGGCACGCTGGTGCTGCTGCTCGCGGCCTGCGGCTACGGCTCGTGGATTCTGGTGCGGCGAACCAACCGCTGGATCAATCCGGGCGTGGTCACGGCCGGCGGTCTGACGGTGGTAGCGCTGCTGTGGATCCTCGCCACCACGGCCGCGACCACGGCGGCCATCGACACCGGGGCCACCGCCCGCTTCGAAAGGCTCGCGCAGGCAAGGATTCTCGCCCAGCAGGCGCGCACCGAGGAGACGTTGCAGCTCATCACCCGCGGCGACGTCGACGCCAGCGAGCAGCGCTTCACCGCCGGCAGCGACCAGCTGCGCGCGGATCTGGCCGGCTTGCTGAGCGGCAATTCCGCGGCATCGAAGGCCTTCTCGGGCTGGCAGGACGGCCATCAGAAGGAGCTCGCCGCCTACAAGTCCAACGACTATCGCGGGGCGGTCGACCAGTCGATCAAGACCGACGGCGCGGGATCCGCGGCCCAGTTCACCGCCCTCGACGACGCCTTGAAGGCCGAACTCGAGCGCACCCGCCAGGAAGTGCGCGACGATGTGAACACGGCCGGAAATGCCCTCACCCTGAGCCCGCTGGGCACGCTGGTGCTGCTGCTGGCGGCGGCGGGATCGATCGTCGTCGGCGTGTGGCCGCGGTTGAAGGAGTTCCTGTGAAGCGGATGCGGATGCTGATGGTGGCAGCCGTGGCGCTGCTGGCCGCCGCGTGCGGGTCGACGCCGGATGCCGCGCCCTTCCAGCTGCCGTCCGGCAGCCGGCTGCCGGCGGGCGCCACCGTCCTCGCCACCGCGCCCAATCAGCGCGCCGACCAGTCCTGTAACCCGACCGCGAGCCTGCGGCCGCTGAGTCCGCAACCGCAGCCGGGGTCCATGCCCGCCCAGTCGACGATGGCGAACATCGTCGCCGGCGGGAAGATCCGGATCGGGGTGGACCAGAACCAATTCCTGTTCGGTTACCGCAATCCGTCGACCGGGGAGCTCGAGGGCTTCGATATCGATCTCGCCCACGAGATCGCCCGCGACCTGTTCGGCGACCCGGGCCGCGTGGACCTGCGTCCCATCGACTCCGCCCATCGCGCGGATGCGCTGGCGAAGAACGAGGTCGACCTGGTCGTGCAGAACTTCACGCCGACCTGCGCGCGCCGCCAGCAGGTCCAGTTCTCCGCCGTGTATTTCGAGACCGACCAGCGGGTGCTGGTGACCAAGGGCTCGGGCATTCGCTCGGCGGCCGATCTGGGCGGCAAGAAGGTCTGCGGCATCCCCAACTCGACGACGCTGGACGCGGTGTTCGCACTTCCCCAGCGCCCCATCGTGATCGGGATCGAGAACTGGCTGGACTGCCTGACCGCGCTGCAGCAGGGCGAGGTCGACGCCGCCAGCACCGACCTGCCGCTGCTGTACGGCTTGAAGATCCAGGACCCGAATCTCGAGGTGGTCGGCGACGCCATGGCCACCGATGTGTACGCCATCGGAGTGCAGAAGCAGAACACGGATCTCGTGCGGTTCGTCAATGGCGTGCTGGAGCGGGTGCGCGCCGACGGTACCTGGCAGCGGATCTACAACCAGCGGCTGAGCGTGCTCGGGCCGTCCAACGGTCCCCCGGCGCCCAAGTACAGCGACTGAGCCGGTCATGCACGAGAATCCTGGGCACATTCTCAGCGTCGCCGAGATAGATCGTGAAATCGCCGAGCGGGCACGCGAAATCGAGACCATCGCCGCGACCCTGGTGGAGCTGGACAAGCATCCCGGGCTGGTGCTGTTGCGCCGCTTCCCGCCCACCGGTGTCACCGAGCAGCGCTGGGCGGCGGCGCGGGCGGCGCTGGAACTCATGTGGGAGGACTTCGGGCGGCTGGGCACCGTGCTGGACCAGGCCCGGACCGCGCGCGGGCGGCGACGCCTGGACGCGCTGGACCGGGAGGAGCTCACGCGCCTGCTGCGCGGACAGCCGGTCGAGGTGTCGCGCAGCACGATTCCGATGTCACAGCGTTCGCTGAGCGGGCCGCGCGAGCAGATCGAGCTGATCGGCATCACCGAGATGCTGGACCGCATGCGCGCGGCCTTCCCGACCGTGGTGCGGGTGCTCGACGCGGTGGAGGCGGTGCACGCTCGGGTGATGACCGATATCGCGCCGCTGCAGGCGGAGCTGAGCCGCACCGGCATGTCGATTCCCGAATTACAGTCGCTGACAAGCGATGTCGACGCCCTCGCCATGCAGGTCGCCACCGATCCCCTGGCCCTCGAACCCGATGCGCTCGACCGTCGCCTGGGCGAGTTGTCCCGGCGCATGCGCGAGGCCGCGACCGTACTGACCGAACTGCGGGCCATCTCGACGGATTGGGACGCGGCGATCGAACGGTCCCGGGCCCGGGTCGAGGCACTGCGCAAGACCTACGAGCGAGCCGATCGCGCCCGCACCGAGGTCGAGCGCACCATTCTGGCCGCGCCGCTCCCCCGGCATCCGGACGACAGTGCCGTGTACAGCGCGGAACTGACCGCGCTGGAAGCCAATCCGTCCGTGGCCACGGTGCTGTGGGAGCTGCGGCAACGCATCACCGGGGCGCTCGCCGCGGCGACCCGCAATGAACAACTCGCGCAGGGCCTGCTCGATCGGCGGATGGAACTGAAGGGGCGGTTCAGTTCCTACCGCGCCAAGGCCGCCCGGCTGGGGGTGGCCGAGGACCAGGATGTGCTCGCCGCCGCCCGCATCGCCGCGGGGCTGCTCTCGCGCCGGCCCTGCGATCTGGCCGCGGTCACCCGCGCCATCACCGACTACCGCCAGCTCATCGACCAGAAATCGGGGAGGCGATCATGAACTGCACCGAGCCCGGCTGCACCGGGACCATCGAGGACGGCTACTGCACGGTCTGCGGCACCGCCCCGAGCGCGGCGCCCGCGGCCACCGGGGGCGGGCCGGCCACGCCGACCGGGACCAGCGCTGCCGGCGCGGCGAGCGCCGTCGGCTCCGACCGCTGTGCCGAACCCGGTTGCACCGGAACGATTCTCGACGGCTACTGCGATGTGTGCGGCAGCGCGCCCGCGTCGCCGTCGGCGCTGGCCACCACCGCGCGCGACACCGGGCATGCGTCGGCGATGAGCACGGGATCGACGGTCAGCGGCCGGTCCTCCCGCAGCGGGCGCTCGGTCCGCACCGGACGGTCGGGAGCCTCCGGAGCCAGCCGCGGCCGGCTGGGCGCGGGCATGGTCAAGGTGCCGTCGGTGCCGCGCCGGGATCCGGCCGAGGCCGTGCTCGTCGATCCGGAGGTGCCGGAGAACCATCGCGAATGCGGTCGGTGCAATCGGCCGGTCGGGCGCAGCCGCAATGGTCAGCCCGGTCGCGCCGAGGGCTTCTGCGCCCACTGCGGGACGCGATTCTCCTTCACCCCCAAGCTGTCCGGCCGTGATGTGGTGGGCGGCCAGTACGAGGTGCTCGGCCCGCTGGCGCACGGCGGCCTGGGCTGGATCTATCTCGCGGTGGACCACAAGGTCGACGACCGGCCGGTGGTCCTCAAGGGCCTGCTCAATACCGGCGATGCGGACGCCATGCGGGCGGCCGTGGCGGAGAAGCGGTTCCTCGCGCAGGTCGATCACCCGAATATCGTGCGGATCTACAACTTCGCCGAGGACACCGGGCCGGACGGCAAGCCGGTCGGGTACATCGTGATGGAGTACGTGGGCGGTAAATCGCTCAAACAGCTACTACGCGAACAGCGCACGGCCGATCAGCGGTATCTGCCGCCCGCGCGGGCCATCGCCTACATCCTGGAGATGCTGCCCGCGCTCGAGTACCTCCATGACCGGGGGCTCGCCTACTGCGACTTCAAACCCGACAATGTCATGCAGACCGAGGAGCAGCTCAAGCTCATCGACCTCGGCGCGGTCGTCGGCCTGCACGATCAGAACGAAACCATCTACGGCACACCGGGTTACCAGGCCAAGGAGATCGCGCAGACCGGGCCGACCGTCGCGTCGGAGGTGTACACGGTGGGCCGCACGCTGGCGGCGCTCATCATGCGGATCCCGCCGGTGAACAACGAACTCGGCCCGCTGCCCGGTCCCGAGCTCGAACCGCTCATGGCCCGCCACGAATCGCTGTACCGATTCCTGGTGCGCGCCACCGATATCGAGCCCGACGCGCGCTTCACCTCCATGACCGAGATGGGCGATCAGCTCACCGGCATTCTGCGCGAGGTGCTGGCCACCGAGGACGGGCGACCCCGTCCGGGACTGTCCACCCGGTTCGGCCCGCCGCGCGGGGTGTTCGGCATCGGTGACCAGCTGCCCGGTGATCCTCGCGCCCTCATCGCGGCGCTGCCGGTTCCACTGGTCGACCCGAGCGACAGCGGCGCGGCACTTTTGGCCTCCACCAGCGCGGTCACGCCCGAGGACCTGGAGCGCGAGATCACCGCGGGCCTGCAGTCGGTGGTCACCGGCCGCGAGGAGTCGGTGGAGATCCCGCTCCGGCTGATCCGAGCCGCATTGGAATTCGGCGATCCGGACGATGCGCTGCGCCGACTGGACGCGGTGGGCGAGACGCTGTCCGGCGACTGGCGGCTGACCTGGTTCGCGGGCCTCGCCCGCCTGCTGCAGCGCGATTGGCCCGCCGCCGCAGCCGAATTCGACGCCCTCTGCAGCGCGCTGCCGGGCGAGGCCGCCCCGAAGCTGGCCCTGGCCGTCACCGCCGAGCTCATGGCCGCGGACGGACTGGACCCCGAGACCGCGCGCGAGCGGGCCGCACGCTACTACGATCTGGTCTGGCGCACCGACCGCTCCTTCACCAGCGCCGCCTTCGGCGCGGCCCGGCTGCGGAGCGCGGCCGGCGACCGGGCGGGCGCGGTGACGGTGCTCGATCAGGTCGACGCCGCCTCGGCGGTGCACACCGAGGCCGGGGTCACCGCGGTCGAGACGCTGCTGGCCGTCGCCGAGCCCGCCGAGCTGACCGAACAATTGGTTCGCGATGCCGGCAAACGCATCGATAGTCTGACCCTGGACTCGAAACGCCGTGCCGCGCAGGCCCGTTTGCGAGTCCTGGACGCGGCGCTGCGCTGGCTGCGCCTGGGCAGGGTGCCCACCGACCACTCCCCGCTGCTGGGGGTGGCGCTCGATCAACAAGGGGTACGTACCGGTTTGGAACGCTGTTATCGCGACCTGGCGCACGAGACCGAAGACATGTGGGAACGGATCGCCCTGGTGGAACAGGCCAATGCGGTGCGCCCGAGGACGCTGCTGTGACGGCCCGCTGCCCGCACTGCGGCACCTTCGCCGCCGATACCGACCGGTTCTGCGAAGCCTGCGGCCGCAAACTCGGCATCCGGGTGATCGCGCTGCCGCCCAAGGAATTCCGGCCCGGCTCCGGCTCGACCGTGCCGGTGGCCGAGGCGGCGCGCAGTGCCCGGCTCGCACCCACCAGCACCACGGCCACCGTCGAATCCGGTCCGCCGCCCGACTGCACCGGCTGCGGCGGAACCGAATTCGACCCGGACGGCTACTGCGCCACCTGCGGTGAACTCGGGCCCGAACGGGATCGCTTCGAATTCGACCTGGGCACCGCGTGCCTGATCACCGATCGCGGCCTGCTGCACGCCCGCAACGAGGACGCGGTCGCGGCGGCGGTGCTGGACGGCGCGGTGCCGAATCGGCCGGCCGCCGCGGTCATCACGGTCTGTGACGGGGTGTCGACCTCCGAGGATCCGCAGGCCGCCTCGGGTGCGGCGGCCCGGGCGGGGCTGGACGCCTGCCTGGCCGCCCTCGCCGCGGACCAGCCCGCCGAGGACTGCGTCATGGCCGGGCTCACCGCCGCCGCCGACGCGGTCAAGGCGGTCGGCTCGCCGGACGGGAAAGCACCGTCGTGCACCTATGTCTCGGCGATCGTGCAGTTCGACGCCGCGGGCGGCGCGGACATCACCGTCGCGAATGTCGGTGACAGCCGCGCCTATTGGCTGCGCGGCGACGACTCCGACCGGCTCACCGTCGACGATTCTCTCGCCCAGGCCATGGTCGACAACGGCGTGCTGGACGCGGCCACCGCCATGGACGGCCCGCACGCGCACGTGCTCACCCGCTGGCTGGGGGCCGACAGCGAACACCAGTGGTCGCCCACCTGCGTGCGCACCCTGCACACCGACGCGCCCGGGGTGCTGCTGGTGTGCACCGACGGGTTGTGGAACTACCTCCCCGAGGCAGCGGCCCTGTCCCGCTTCACCGGCTCGCTGGCGCCGTTGCCCGCGGCGCGCGCCCTGGTGGAGCACGCGCTCGGTGCGGGCGGCAAGGACAACATCACCGTCGCCCTCGTACCCGTCCCGTCCCTCGCACCATCAGGAGACACAGCGTGACTTCCGCTGAGAACAAAGGCATTTCGGTATCCATCGACCAGAACGCATTCCTCGCCGAGGGGGTGCGCACGGTCGACGCCATCGTCACCGTCGAGGCCACCGGCGATCTGGTGGTGTCGGTGGCGCCGCCGCCTCGGGTCGAGATCCTGATCATCGACACCTCCGGGTCCATGGGCGCGGCCGACAAGTTCGCGGGCGCCCGGCGGGCCACGCTGGCGGCGCTGGACGTCATGCCCGACGGCACCCGGTTCGCGATCGTGGAGGGTACCGACAAGGCGCAGGTGGTGTTTCCGCACCGCGGGCCCTCGGCGGTGGCCAGCCCGCAGGAGCGCGCCAACGCACGGCGAGCGCTGGACAAGCTGGTTCCGCACGGCGGCACCGCGATCGGCACCTGGCTGGGACTGTCGCGCCTGATCGCCCAGCAGCACCCGGGGGCCATGGTGCACGCCATCCTGCTCACCGACGGCAAGAACGAGCACGAGACGCCCGAGGGGCTGGCGGAGGAGATCCGCCAGTCCATCGGTGTCTTCACCTGCGACTGCCGTGGCGTCGGGGTGGACTGGGAGCCGAACGAGGTGCGCCCCATCGCCTCCGCGCTGCACGGGACCATCGACACCGTGGCGACCGCGGATCTGCTGGCCCAGGATTTCGCGGCCACGATGGAATCGTCGATGGAGAAGGCGATTCCGGACCTGACCATGCGGGTGTGGACACCGGTGGGCGCGAAGATCGTCTTCCTCAAGCAGGTCGCGCCGTTCATCGAGGATCTCACCGCGCGACGCACCGAGGTCGGGCCGCAGGTGGGCGAATATCCGCTGGGCTCCTGGGGCGCCGAGGATCGCGACTATCACATCCAGCTGGAGCTCGAGCCGGCCGCGCCGGATCGGGAGAAGCTGGCCGCGCGGGTGAGCGTGCTCGCCGAGGGCGACGTGCTCGGGCAGGGTCTGGTCAAGGCGGTTTGGACGACCGATACCGACAAGTCGGCGATCATCAGCCGCCGGGTCGCGCACTACACCGGACAGGCCGAGCTGGCCCAGACCGTTCAGGAGGGCCTGACCGCGCGCAAGCAGGGCGACTTCGCCACGGCCACGGCCAAACTCCAGCGCGCGTACCACCTGGCCAGCGAGTCGGGCAATGAGAACACCGCCAAGCTGCTGCTCAGTGTCGTCGACGTGGTGGACGAGCGGACCGGAACCATTCGCCTGCGCAACAAGATCGATCCCGCCGACGAGATGGCTCTCGACGTCCGCTCCACCAAGACCGCCCGAGTCCGCAAGGAGCCGTGATGGCGCTCTGCACAGAAGGGCACGAGACCACTGCCACCGACTACTGCGATTTCTGTGGTGCGCCGATGGGCGGTCAATTCGGCGGCGCCACACCGCAACTGGCGATGTGCCCGTCCTGCGGAGCACCCTCGGAGGGTCGGTTCTGCGAGAACTGCGGGCACGACTCGGCGCTGCCGCCGCCTCCGCCCGCGCCACCGGTGAGCGCGGAGCCGGCGACGACCGGCGGCGAATCCGGGGCGGTCGAGAACGGAGCCGCAGCGCCGGTCTGGGTCGCCACCATTTCCGCCGACCGGGCGCACTACGCGCGGATGCAGGCGCAGAAGGGACCCGATCTGGAGCGGGTCGACTTCCCCGACTACTACCCCGACCGCCGAATCCCCTTGCAGGGGCCCAATATCCTGATCGGCAAGCGCAGCGTCTCGCAGGGCGTGCACCCCGCCATCGACCTCTCGGTCGCGCCCGCCGATATCGCGGTCTCGCGCTCGCACGCCATCCTGCACCTCGACGGCGGGACGCTCACGGTCACCGACCTCGGCTCCACCAACGGCACCTGTCTCAACGACAGCCCCCACCCCATCCCGCCGAAAACGCCTGTGCCACTGCAGGAGGGGGACCGCATCCACGTGGGCGGCTGGACCACCATCACCCTGACCACCGAACCGGGCTGACCACACAATTCGGGCAAAACGGCGATCTTGGTCCATTGCCCAGGTTAGGCTCCCCGCTCTATGAGCTTGACCCGCCGAGACTTCGCCCGCACCACCCTGGCCGCCGCCGCAGGCGCGCTCGCCACCGGCCTGACCGGCCCTGCGGCGCAGGCGATCCCGCACGCGCGAACCGTCGGCGCACCACCGCAGGCGTGGATGTCCGCGCTCCCCGACACCACCTCCCTGCTGCGCCTCACCATCCCCGGCACCCACGACTCCTGCTGCACCAGCGCCGCCAACGGCACCGAGTGGTCGCACACCCAGAACTGGTCGCTCCCGGACCAATTCGCGCACGGCATCCGTTTCCTGGACATCCGCTGCAACGGCCTGCAGGACCACACCGCGGACTCCTTCGGCGTGTACCACAGCGGCTTCTACCAGGGCATCACCTTCGATACGGTGCTCGACCAGTGCCGGGCCTTCCTGGCCGGCAATCCCGGCGAAGTCCTCGTCATGCGGGTCAAGAAGGAGGACGGCACCAATAACGACGTGGGCGCCGATTTCGCGCGGATCTTCAACGGCTACCTCGACACCAAGGGCTACCGCTCACTGTTCTGGCTGGAGAATCGCTTCCCCGCGCTGGGTGAGGCCCGCGGCCGCATCGTCCTCATCGCCCAGTTCGCCAATTCCCTGGGCTGCCTGCAATGGCCCGGCGGCGACAACGGCGTCTTCACCACCGACCGGATCTATCTCCAGGACCACTACAAGGACCACGGCCTGGCCGGCCTCGACTCCGGATCCTCGAACTTCGGCTCCTCCGGCGGCGACAAATTCGACTACGTCAAGGCCTGTCTCGACAAGGCCGCCGCCGACCCCGCCAACACCCTCGAGTACATCAACTTCACCAGCTTCGCCGACAATGCCTGGCCCAAGGACAACGCGGCAGCGATCATGCCCAAACTCGCCGACTACCTGACCACCCACACCACCCAGTCCGCCCACTACGGAATCGTCCCCATGGACTTCCCCGACCAATACACCCGGGTCCTCGACCTCCTGCTCGCCAAGAACATCGGTTAAGGCTCGACCTCGGCGAGAATCGTGTCGCCGTCGTAGAGTTCGCCGCCGAATTTCCAGCCCTGCGCCGCGAACACCTAGACCAGCTCGTCCCATCGGTCCGGCTCGATCTTTCCGGCCAGCCGGACCAGCCGGTAGCCGGTCATCGACCGCCGCGTCACCCAATCGGTGCTCACCACGAACTCATAGTCCTCGGCCGGCTCGACCGACCAGCCGGCCCTGAGGAATGCGGCGGCGCAACCCCTTTCGGGGGCGACGAGCGGATGGCAGCGCCCGGTCGAGTCCCGACCACGCTGCGTGGCGCGGTCAGTGGTCGGTTGCGAGACGGTCCAACCACTCTCGGAGTAGGTGTTGCTCAGCGGTGGTGAGCATTGTCTCTTCGGGGAGGACGGCGCGCAGAGCGCGAGCAGCGCCCGCCGGGCCGGCGTCTCGAACGGCAGGCTGTTCGGTTGTGACCGCGGAGACCATGGCCTCTCGGAGAGCGGTGAGCAGGGCCGGGTTGCGGTCAGCTTCCGGGAGCGACAGCCAGGTCAGGACCGCGCCCCGGCCGGTGGCGTGAATGATCCCGGCCGCTAGCTGCTCGTCGACGCGTAGCCAGCCGCCCGCAGCGAGCCGACGGACGCGTCCGCGCAGGATCTCCAGTCCGACCTGGAATGCGGCCGACCCGGCGCCGGCGGGTTCGCTGTACATGAGGGTATAGAGCGCGGGGTTGGACAGGCCGAACTCGACCGCGAGGTCCCACCCCGCCCGCAGGTCTTCGATGAGATCGGCCGGGTCGGGGTCGACGCGTTTGCCAGCCACGAATTTCGCGAAACCGTACTCCGCGACGGCGTCCAGCAGCCCGTCCTTGTCACCGAACAGCCGGTAGATCGCCGGTGGCTGCAACCCGGCCGCGTCGGCGACCGCGCGAGTGGTCACCGCGTCCCGGCCCCCCGCTCCAGCAGATCGGCCGCGGCTTCGACGCGGCGATCCTCGCCGAGGAGAGTCGATTCGACGGTCCCACACCGCCATTGACCGCCGCACAGGCCATGGACTTCGACGAGGTCGCCGCCCTCGCCGCCGAGCTCACGGGCCGAACCATCAAGCGCGTCACCGTTTCCGACGAGGAATTCCGGCAGCAGATGGTGAGCTACGGTGCCCCGCGATGGCAGGCGGACATGATGGTGGATATCTTCGCCGCCGAACGCGCCGGTGAATTCGCCACGGTCGACCCGACATTGGCGGAGTTGATCGGCCGCGAGCCGATCGGCTTCGATACGGTGCTGCGCGAGGCATTGTCGGTGAGCTGATCTTCTTGGCGAAAACTCTGTAAGGAATTACAGGGATTGCTAGGGTCGGCCAGCATGACACCGCGATGCCGCTCAACCTCTCCGTCCGGTCTCGCGAACGCCGGCAGGAGGGGTGGCGCGGTGGCGATGCTGGCGGCCATGGCCTGGCACGGGATCGCTCCGGCCGCGGCCGAGGCATCGGCAGGCGAGACGGGCGATGGCGGGCACTGGGTGAGCAGTTGGATGGCCGCGCCGTCGGATTCGTTCGGCGTCGTGGATCCGTCCGAGGCGCCGCAGCTGCACCTGTCCGACCAGACCTACCGGCTGATCGTGACCCCGCATCGGGACGGCACGACGGTGCGGATCCACCTCACCAATCGCACCCGTCCCACGCCGGTCGAGTTCGCTCATGTCACCATCGCCAAGCAGTCCGAAGGTGCTGCGGTGCAGCCGGACTCCATGCGCGAGGTGACCTTCGACCGCAGCCCGAGCGTGACGGCCGCGGCGTGGGGTGAGGTCGTGAGCGATCCGATCGATCTGTCCTTCGGCGCTTTCGAGTCCCTGGCCGTGAGCGTCTACGTCGCCGGTCCGGACGTCCTGCCCACCGAGCATTTCGACGCGAACGCCACCAGTTTCTACAGTCTCCCGTTCGCCGGAGACACGGCCGGCGACCCCGCCGGGGCGGGTCTGCCGCTGCACACCACCTCGATGCCGTTCCTGTCCGGTCTCGACGTCCGAGCGCCCGGGACGGTGAGCACCATTGTCGCCCTTGGTGATTCGATCACCGACGGCTATGTCGCCTCGAACTTCCTGGGCCTTCCGCAGGACCCCGGGGTGGTCGACCATGCCCAGCGCTACCCCGACTTCCTACAGCGGCGGCTCGATCAGGCCGGTCTGCCGTACAGCGTCGTCAATGCCGGCATCTCCGGAAACCGGGTCACCAGAGACGGATTCATCCCCCAGTTCGGTCCCGCCGCCACCGCCCGGCTCCAGCACGATGTGCTCGACCAGCCCGGCGTCACCGACGTCATCATCCTGGAGGGCATCAACGACCTGGGTATCCCGATCGGCGCCGACTACAACCAGCTGGTCGGCGGCTACACCGAGCTCATCGGCCGACTGCACGCCGCCGGTCTGCGAGTCCACCTCGGCACCATCCTGCCTGCCGCCAACGCCCTCAACGACAGCATCCTCACCTTCCCCGCCGCCGACCCCGTTCGCCGGCAATTGAATTCCTGGATCCGCGGGCAGCAGCTCGCCGACAGCGTCATCGACTTCGACGCCGCCCTCCGCGACCCGGCCGACCCCTCCGTCCTGGCCCCGCGCTATGCGGGCCCCGACAACCTCCACCCGAACGCGGCCGGATATCAGGCCATGGCCGATGCCATCGACCTCACCACCTTCGGCGGCCAGGGCTGATAATTCGCCGCATTGCATCGAGAGACAATCGCATTCGGAAATGCCACCCCATGGATTCGTGCCCACCAGTTCGATTGCCGCACAAATGGTCTCGGTTGGATTACGATGATCTTGTGAGTTATCCGATTCCGTCGGCGAAGGTGCTGTTGGAGAGCCGCCTGCGGATGGTGCTCGACGGCAGCCCCTACACCGTGCGCTCGGTCCACGACGGCCTGCGGGTCGAACGGCCCTACGACAAGGACCGCACGCGGACCCCCTACAGCTATTTCCTGCGGCTCAATGAAAAGCACAGCCGCGCACAGTTCTTCCGGTACTACTGGCCCAACAGCGAGGGCGAGGCCCCGCACCACTGGAACCGCGATCCCGACCGGATCGGCGAATCCATCAAATCGGAACTGGCCACGATGGGATGGCAACGCGGCCGCAGCCCCGCGGAATGGTTCTCCGCCATCCTCGGCACCATCATCTGGCTGGCGCTCCCGGGCACCATTGCCGCGTTCTCCGGCCAGGCCTGGTTCCTCGCGGTGTTCGGTTCGGTCCTCCTCGCGGTCGGCATCGTCATCGTCGTCGGGGCAGTCGTTCTGCTGCGCCGATCACGTACCCGAGTGTGATTCCCGGGCCGGGCTGCGCCTGGCTGTCCAGAACATCCAGGATCCGGCCCCCAGCGTAAGTGCGATGAAGGTCGCCATTCCGATCAGCGCCGCGATTGCTCCCGGCCCGGTGGCCCCGCCCCCACTCGCCTCGATCAGGAAACCTGCGGCTACCGGTCCGATAAGTATCAGACCGAGGGCCGTCAGCAGGAATGCGACATATGTCAGCACTCCCGCCGGCAATCGTGTTCGCGCTGCCGAACGCGCACTTCCCCCACCATCAACCTGCCGCTGTAACCGCCGAGCATTCGTCATATGCCCTCGAATCCATGTCTCGTGAGATGCATTCGAACAGGGAATTACGCCAACACCGTGAACTTCTCAGCGGCTGTACCGCAATCGAACGATCATCGCCACCTCGAATGCGTTCATGGCGTAATCCTGCCAGCAAGAACCGCGCCGACGGATCAAGCCGCACAGGCATTTCGAAATGTCGGGTACTAGCGGAGCAGGTTCACGAGTTGACGGTAGGCGGCGCGGGTGGGTGGCGCCAGGCGGCGCCAGCTGATGGGACCGCCGGAACCCAGGTGGGCGTCATAGGGGATTTCGGCGACCGCCCGGACCACGTCGCCGAGATATTTGCGGACGTGTTCGGTGACCAGCGGCCCGTCCTTCGGGTACTGACGCGTGACGACGATGACCGCTTCGGCCAGGTGGTACTGGCTGTAGTTGTCGTCGAGCCAGATCAGGGCGGGTTTGAGCCGATTCACGGCGTCGGGGCGGGCGGCGAGGGTGATCACCAGCGAGATCCGGGAATCCGACAGCAGCGGGGCGACCATGCGGTTGGTGACGGGCGCGCCGCCGTCGTAGACGGGCAGGCAGCCGGCTTCGACCAGGTCGCGATGCACCGAGGAGTAGGTCTCGCGGCGGGGCAGCGCCTCGGGACCGCGGGGCAATACGCCTACGCCGGAGCTGTTCTCGCCGCAACTGTCGATCACGGTGGACGGCAGGCTGCGGTGGGTCATCCTCAGCCAGGACTGGACGGTCCCCGCGGCGTCGATGGTGTCGCACCCGCGGGCGGCCAGGTCGCCGCCGGTGGTGGTGGCGTCGACGACGATCGGCGAGTGTTCGCCGTAGTCGTAGGCGGCCGCGCCCGCGATGCCCAGGGCGGTGGTGGTCGCGCCGGAGCCGCCGGAGCTGCCCAGGACGAGAACGGGCGGCAGGTCGGCCCACAGCAGGTAGCCGTTGCGCGGCTGCACGCGCACCATGTCGGTGGGCGCGCCGGGCGGGGCCGGACGCAACAGCAGGGAAAGGTCTGTGGGAGTGGAAGAAAGAGCGGCGGGATGATCCGGGAAATTTTCGGACACTCTGGATTCCTTTGATGCGAGCGGCAGACGATGCTGCGGAATCGTCTGGTCACCACGTCGCGGAGGACGGCTACGCCGGCGTCATCCATCGCGTGCACGATCGGTGGCGCAGCCAACCCCCTGCCATTTCGCCGTCGACACCCACACCGCGTCGACGAGCGGCCCCTGCGCCTCGACAGCTTCGCTGAAGCCTCGAGTTCTGCCCCCGGATACCCCCTACCCGCCTAGCTGTCGATCAAGAGTGCAAAAGGGTTGCCGTGCAGTCCCTTTCAATGTGGCCAGATATTACCTGATCTTGGCAGGCAAGCAGCAGGATCCCTAGCCCCACCGAAACTCCGGCACTGAATGTCAGCGCACCGCCCGAATCGGCACAACCGCGGCCGCCCCCAGCACCGAAAGCAGGCCACCGACCAGGAATAGCGGCCGATACCCGCCGAAGCTCACCACTGCCGACGCCACGAAAGGCCCGACGATTCGGGGACCCGCATTGGCGATATCGAGCACCCCATCTCGCGGGCGGCATCTTCGGCCTTGGGCAGCACCATGGTGACCAGGTCCACGGCCATGAAACAGCCGAGGGCCGGTCCGTTCACCGAGGCGAAGGCCAGCGGAATGAGCCACGGGTTGTCCAGGGCGTGCGAAGAGCACGGGTTCCGGCCGTGGTGCGGCCGGAACCCGTTGCGGTCGAGGCGATCAGCCGATGTCGGCGGTGAGGGGGAGGGCGGTCACCGAGGTGCCGACGTGCAGGGTGAAGGTCCCGGGTTCGATGGCCCAGCCCTGATCGGTCCAGTGCTCGAAGGAGCGCTTGGGCACGTCGATGGTGGCGGTGACGGATTCACCCGGGTTCGCCTCCACCACCGCGAATCCGGCCAGCCAGCGCACCGGCCGGTCGACGTCGCTGTGCTCGCGCGACAGATACGCCTGCACGACCTGACGGCCCCGGCGGTCACCGGTATTGCGGACGGCGACGGTCGCGGTCCGGCCGGACACCGTCAGTTCGTCGAGCTCCCAGGTGGTGTAGCCGAGACCGTGGCCGAACGGATAGGCCGGGGCCACACCCGATTTCAGCCAGGCGCGGTAGCCGATGTGAATGCCCTCGCCGTAGGGCAGCGCATTGTCGGGTCCGGGCTTGGTGTCGAGCACGGGCACGTCGGCCATCGTTTCGGGCCAGGTGGTGGGCAGGCGGCCGCCGGGTTCGGCGGCGCCGGTGAGCACGTCGGCGAGCGCCGCGCCGAATTCCTGCCCGGGGAACCAGGCGAGCAGCACGGCCGCGACATCGTCGCGCCACGGCATCTCCACCGGCGAGCCGGAGTTCACCACCACGATGGTGCGCGGGTTCACCGCGGCGACCGCGGCGACCAGATCGTCCTGCCGGCCGGGCAGCCGCAGCGTGGTGCGGTCGAAGCCTTCGGATTCGATCCGCTCGGTCGTGCCGACGACCACCACCGCCACCTCGGAGGTCCGCGCCAATTCCACTGCGGCAGCGAACTCTTCGTCATCCGATCGGCGCGGACGGCCGACCGCGCAGGTGATGCCCATGGCAGGGAAGCCGTTGTCCGGCATCATGCGCACCAGCACGTCGACCTCCTGCCCCTCGGCGAGGGTGCGGGTCACGAACCGCTGCGGCGGATTCAGCAGCATCTCGACCGGATCGGCGCCCGCGGGCACCACGGTCTCCTCGAGCACCTGCTCGCCGTCCAGCGTCAGGGTCAGCGTGCCCACACCGGCGAACCCGATGCGCCACTCCCCCGCCACGTCGGCTCGCAGTCGCCCGCGCAGCTCGATGGCCTTGGCCTGCAGGGCATTCGGGTTGCCGAAGAGCATGAGGCTGCCCGCCCGCCGATGCTCGGTATCCAGCACGGCGTCGCCGTCGAGGTACCGCAGCGACAACCCCGGCTCGCCGGTCTCGGGGTCGGTGACCAGGTCCAGCGGAACCGGAATCATGTTCTCGCTCAGGTGCACACCCGGTGTGTGGACCACCGGCAGCACCTCCGACAGCCCCTGCAGCGGGGAGGTGGTGTGCGCCGGAATCACGGTCGCACTGCCGCCGCCCATGAAACGCGGCTCGGCGGCGGCGGATCCGAGCAGCGCCACCTGCGCGGGCCTACCGAGCGGCAGGGTGCCGTCGTTGGCGGCGAGCACCATGGCCTTGGCCGCGGCCTCGCGCACCAGGCGCTGCGACGCCTCGTCGCTGAAGGTCGGAACGGGCTTGGGCGTTCCGTTCAACGCGCCGACCCGGACGGCGAATCGCAGGATGCGCCGCACCTTCTCGTCGATCGCGGACTCGGGCACCTCGCCCTTGCGGACGGCCGCTTCCAACGGCGCGCCCCACAGCTCCCAGGGACCGGGCATGGCCAGGTCGTTGCCCTTGGCCGCGCCGAGGGTGGAGCGCACCGCGGTCCAGTCCGACACCACCACGCCGTCGAAGCCCCACTCCCCCTTCAACGGTTCGTCGAGCAGGTCGCTCTCGGTCATGGTGGCGCCGTTGACCGAGTTGTAGGCGGCCATGATCATCCACGCGCCCGCCTCGACGGACCGCTCGAACGGGTACAGGTACAGCTCCCGCAGCGTCCGCTCGTCCGCGACCACATTCGCGGTGAACCGCTCGGTCTCGGAGTCATTGCCGACGTAGTGCTTCGGGCACGCGCTCACCCCGTGCGCCTGCACCGCCCGCACGTAGGCGTCGGCGATCTCGGCGGTCAGCATAGGGTCCTCGGAGAAGCATTCGAAATGCCGTCCGCCCAGCGGGGATCGGTGCAGGTTGATGGTCGGCCCGAGCACCGCGTACACGTCCTTGCGGCGGGCCTCGGCGGCGATGAGCGCGCCGATCCCGGTGAGCAGGTCGCGATCCCAGGTGGCGGCCAGGGCGGTGCCCGAGGGCAGGCTGACCGAGGGGTCGCGCTCGTCCCACTGCTCGCCGCGCACGCCGGACGGGCCGTCGGAGACCGGCATCTCGGCCAGCCCGATGCCCGGTTCGCCCGCGAAGCGGAAGAAGCCCGCGCCCGAGATCAGGCGAATCTTGGCGGGAAGATCCAGCTTCCCGAGGAGGTCGTCGATGACGTCGGTCATTCCTGTTCCTTCCAGAAGGTCGCCAGGTCCGCGCTGACCTGCGCGGGCACATCCTCGTTCGGCACATGGCCGGAGCCGTGATAGACGGCGGTCTTCGCGTTCAGCTGCTTCGCGAACCGCTCGTGCACCTCGGGCGCCCAGAGGTCATTGGTGTCGCCGTAGGCGACCAGCAGCGGCACACCCGAATCCCGCAGCACCGCCGGATCTTTCACCGGCGGCTCCGCCATGCAGGTCAGGATGCCGACGATATTGGCCTTCTTGGTACGCAGGATCCGCTCCCGCAGGAACTCCCGGCGCCGCGGCGCGGGCTGCTGGTCGGCCTGGGCCATGACCGCGTTCATCTGCTCCCAGATGACCGCCTGCCCACCGGCTTCCACCGCCTGCGCGACCAGCAGCGGCGGCGGGAAATTGATGTCGGCGACCGAGGACGGGCCCGACGCCAGCAGGGTGAAGCTGCGGAACCGCTGCGGCCGCTCGATCACCGCGACGCGGGCGACGTAGCCGCCGAAGGAATGCCCGACCAGGTGGATGGGCTCGGCCGGCGAGATCTGGTCGACCACGCCCTGCAGATCGCCGACGAAATCGGCCAGGGTGTACCCCGAAACCTCCTCGGGCCCTTCGGACTCCCACTGCCCGCGCTGGTCATAGGCGACCGCCCGGTACCCGGCCGCCGCGAGCAGCGGCAGCATCTCCTCGAAGTCCTCCTTGGAGCCGGTGAAGCCCGGCACCAGCAGCGCGGTGCCGCGCCGCTCGACCCCGGCCGGCGGCTCGACCTCCCATGCGGCCAGCTTCCCGGCCGCTCCGCGCAGCGTGATCGGCGTGATGATCGGGGCCTGACTCATCGGCAATCCCTTCCCTCGTACGGCCCTGTACGGCTGGCACGAGTGTGCCAGTGGAAATCCAGTTTACCGAGTAGTCACTAGGTACTGTTATCGTTTCGTAACCATGGTCCAGGTTTGCCTGATCAACCCGCTTGACTAGTGTCCCACCTCATGACGCCCCACCCCCGACGCCGCAGACGGGGCGACGACCGCCGCGAGCAGATCATCGACGAGGCACTGAAAGCCTTCGCCGACAACGGCTATCGCAGTGCCTCCATCGCCGAGATCGCCGACCGCTGCGGCCTGTCCCAGCCCGGGCTGCTGCACTACTTCCCGAACAAGGCCGCGCTGCTGTCGGCGGTCCTCGACTACCGCGACCGCCTCGACTACGACCGCCTCGGGTTCGACCAGCAGCTGCGCGGCAAGGACGCCCTCGTCCGCCTGGCCCAGCTGGTCGAGCACAATATGCACGTGCCCGGGCTGGTCCGGCTGTTCACCGTGCTCACCAGCGAGGCGGTCACCGCCGACCATCCGGCTCACGAGTGGGCGCTGAACCGCTACCGCCTGCTCCAGGACTACCTCGCCGGAGCGCTACAGGCGGGCATCGACGACGGCAGCATCCGCAAGGACATCGACCCCGCGGCCACAGCCCGCCAGGTCTTCGCCATGATGGACGGCCTGCAGCTGCAATGGCTGGTCGATCCCGACACGGTCGACATGGCCGCCCTCTTCCGCGCCTACGTCGACGAACTCATCGCCTACATCTCCTAGCGCGCCATCCCCCATCTCGCAGCGGCTCGTCCGGCATCTCCTATCGCTTCATCCGGCCACCGCATCGCGGAAGTGCTCGGCGAGATCGAGCCCGGCGGCCTGCTCCGCCGTGACCCAGGCATGGTCGTCGTGCTCGTCCGGATTGAGAATCACCGCACCACTGCCGTTTTCGCGCACATCGAAGACCCGCGCGTGAATCCGCAGCGGGCGTCCGGCCACATCCATCCACTCGTGTGCCGAGCGCTCGCCGAGGACCTCGATGGCCAGACCGGTCTCCTCCGCGACCTCGCGTACCGCGGCCTGCTCGGGTCGCTCGCCCGGCTCGACGCCACCGCCCGGCAGCTCCCACCGCCCGTCCAGGAAAACCCCGGCGGCCCTGCGGATCAGCAGGATCGTGCCGGCGCGTTCGATCCGGCAGTACACCAAATGTTTTTCTTTCACCCGTCGATCATGCGTGAACCGACGGGGACGGATTACGCGGAGTCCACCGCGTACTGGTACTTCCCGCGATCGAGTTTGCGCACATTGCTGTTGTCGCGCTGCGCCATTCGCCCCAGCGCGACCGCGACGTGGTGGCGGGCGCTGATCGGCAGCTCCACGCCGCGACTCTGGAGCGCCGCGATCACTTCCGCCGGGGTCCAGGTCTGTTCGGGGTGTTCGGCGAGGAAATCGGCCACCACCCGGGGCAGCGAGCGTCCCTGCGACGGCCCGGCCGAGTCGGCGGGCTCCGGCACGTCGGTCAGCTGCTCGTCACGGGCGGTGTCCAGCCAATTCGCGACCGTGAGCAGCTTCGAGCAGGCCGCACGCAATTCGGCTCCGGGCGAACGGATGTCACCGAGGTTGTACATGGCCTGGTAGTAGCGACCGATATTGGTCAGCAGATCGATGGCTTGCTTCTCGGTGTCGGCGACGATGGCTTCGCTGCTGCGACCCGACTGCGCGGCCGCCGCCACTGCTCCCACGTCCACGTCCGACAATCCCCTTCGCTGTTGATCGACAGATGCACGGCTCACCCGACACTAGCCAAGCGGCGTGGCCGAATTGTGAAAGACTACAAGGTCATTGCCGCCAGCGCGCCCCCAACGCCGTTTCGCGTGACCGGAATGCCGGGTTCACTCTGTAAGAACCGCAGGTTACCGCGGTCCCGTCCGATCGTCGCAGGGCCGCCCACCCGCACCCGACACGCGGAACGTTTCGGTGCGCGCGCGTGGCGCGATATCCACTTCTCACGCCCGCGGCCGTGACCACCACGCTGCAACCCCTCGGCTGGCACGGAACAGTGCAGCAATCCACAGTGACGGTCACCGATCCCGCGAAGGTCGGCAAGGTGGTCGGCCAGAGTCCGGCGGCGGGCACCGCGGTCGCCGTCGACGCGACGGTGACCATCATGGTCGGCCCTCGCGGGTGTGGGCGCTGACGACTCGACGGCGACCGCCGCTGCGTGACGGGCTAGGCAGGCGCTTGGCCGAGATACCAGGACAGCAAGCCGGGGTCGTCGACCGCGGCGGGGTCGACGACGCGACCGGGGTCCGCGCCCTGTAGCAGGCGCTTGAGCGGGACTTCGAGTTTCTTGCCGGTACGGGTGTGCGGGATGCCGGGGGCCGCGATGATCACGTCGGGGACGTGGCGGGGCGACAAAGCAGTCCGGATGGCAGCAGCGATCCGCTGCCGCAGCTCGTCGGTGAGCTCGCGTCCCGGAGCGAGCACCACGAACAGGGGCATCCAATAGCCGCCACCCGGCTCTTCGATGCCCAGAACCAGGGATTCGGCGATCTCCGGCAGCGCCTCGACGACGTCGTAGATGTCGGCGCTGCCCATCCGAATACCGTTGCGGTTCAGGGTGGAATCGGACCGCCCGTGCACGATGACGCTGCCGTGCGGTGTGCGGGTGATCCAGTCGCCGTGCCGCCAGACGCCGGGATACATGTCGAAATAGGCGTCGCGGTAGCGGGCGCCGTCGGGGTCGTTCCAGAACGCGACGGGCATGGAGGGCATCGGCTGAGTGACGATCAGCTCGCCCACCGCATCGTGGACGGAGTGACCGTATTCGTCCCAGGCTTCCAGGGCCACCCCGAGATACGGGGCGGAGAGCTCGCCGGGCCAGATGGGGACGGTCGGCGTGCCGCCCATGAAGGCCGAGACCACATCGGTGCCACCGCTGATCGAGGAGACCGGGATATCACCGACGTTGTCGCGCAACCACATCGACGAGGACGCCGGGAAGGCCGCACCGGTGACGCCGATCTGCCGCAGCGCATGCAGATCGTGGGTGAGCGCCGGACGGGCGCCCGCCTTCTCACAGGCCAGCACGTACCCGGGGCTGGTGCCCAGGACTGTGGCGCCGGTGCGGGCGGCCAACGCCCACAGCGCATCCGGCGCGGGATGGCCCGGACTGCCGTCGTAACAGACGATGGTCGCGCCGGCCAGCAGCCCGGAGACCTGGAAGTTCCACATCATCCAACTGGGGCTGGTGTACCAGAAGAAGGTGTCGTCCGGCCCGATATCGGAGTGCAGGGCAAGGGCTTTCAGATGCTCCAGCAGCACGCCGCCGTGGCCGTGCACGATGCCCTTGGGCTTGCCGGTGGTGCCGGAGGAGTAGAGCACCCAGAGTGGATGCTCGAAATCGACGGGCTCGGTGGCGAGCGCGGGTGGTTGCGGCGCGAACAGATCCTGGGTGGCGTCGCTCCAGTCCAGGGCGTCGGGCAGCGTTCGGCCGAGCCGCGACACCAGCACGGTCCCCCGCAACGAGGGTAAACGGTCACGGAGAGTAGCTATTTCGGCGATCTTGTCGTGCGCCTTGCCGCCGTAGCGGTAGCCATCGGCGGTGATGAGCACGACCGGCTCGAGCTGGCCGAGGCGGTCGAGCGCCGCCGCGGCCGTGTAATCCTGTCCGCAGGCGCTCCAGACGGCGCCGATACTCGCGGTGGCGAGGAAGGCGATCACGGCTTCGGGAATGTTCGGCAGGTAGCCCGCCACCCGGTCGCCGCGACCGACACCCAATTCGCGCAGTGAGCGAGCCAGAACCGCGGTGCGGGAGAGCATTTCCGCCCAGGAGAGTTCCCGCACCGGGCTGTCCTCGCTGAGCGCGACAATCGCGGGCCGGTCGGTGCGGGCGTGCCGGATGATCTGGTCGACATAGTTGACTCGGGCGCCCGGAAACCACCGCGCCCCCGGCATGTCACTGGAAGCCAGCACCTCGGCGGGCTCCTCGCCGACCTCGAAGTACTCCCACACCGCCCGCCAGAATCCGGCGATGTCGCCCACCGACCAGCGCCACAGCTCCGGGTAATTCTCGGTGTGAATCCCGTAGCGCCGCTCGACGAACCGACCGAAGTCGGTGATCCGCGCCGCCGCCATAGCGCCCTCGTCCGGCACCCACTGCGGCACCGCTGCGATCTCGGTCATCGGGCGCTCCACCCGCCGTCCATGGTGTAGGAGGCCCCGGTCACCATCCGCGCCGCATCCGAGGCGAGCCAGCCGACCAGCGAGGCCACCTCCTCCGGCTCCACCAGCCGCTTGATCGCGTTGTCGGTCAGCATGATCCGCTCCACCACCTGCTGCTCGGGGATGCCGTGCGCCGCGGCCTGATCGGCGATCTGCTTGTCCACCAGCGGGGTTCGCACGTAGCCGGGATTCACGCAGTTGCTGGTCACCCCGTGCGGCCCGCCCTCGAGAGCCGCCACCTTCGACAGCCCTTCCAGCGCGTGCTTGGCGGTCACATAGGCCGATTTGAACGCCGAGGCCCGGAGCCCGTGCACCGACGAGAGATTGACGATCCGGCCGTACCCCTGGGCGTACATGTGCGGCAGGGCCGCGCGGGTGAGCAGGAACGGGGCCTCGACCATGAGCCGCAGCATCCTGCGGAACCGTTCCGGCGGGAAGTCGGTGATCGGGCTGACGGTCTGGACGCCGGCATTGTTCACCAGGATGTCGGTCTCCAGCCGGAGGTCCTCCAGGGCGGTCACGTCCGACAGATCCACCTGCCATGTCCGCCCGCCGAATTCGGCGGCCACCTTCTCCGCGCCCTCGCCGTCGATATCGGCGACGGTCACCTGCGCGCCGCGGGCGGCGAGCTCGCGGGCGCAGGCCGCGCCGATCCCGCTCGCCCCGCCCGTCACCAGGGCCCTGCGTCCCGCCAGTTCCCCCAGGGGTCCGGTCGTCTCGGTCATGCCACCTTCACCTCCGCACTGTCGTGCATCGAATTACGCTGCGCTGCCAGGCTTTCCGCGTCGGCCCGGTCGATGGCCGCCAGGTCGGCGCCCTTGGTCTCGCGGGCGAAGAGCACCGCCACCACGGTCACCGCCGCCGAGGCCGCCAGGTACCAGGCGATCGGCACCGAGGATTTGTAGGACTCCAGCAGCCGCACCGCGATGATGGGCGCGAGCGACCCCGCCACCAGCGAGGTCACCTGATAGCCCAGGGACACACCGGAATACCGCATGCGGGTGGGGAACATCTCGGCCATGATCGCCGGCTGCGCGGAGTACATGAAGGCGTGGAACACCAGGCCGATGATGACGGCGCACAGGATGACCGCGTTGTGCTTGCTGTCCATCATCGGGAAGGCGAAGAAACCCCAGGTCGCTGCGGCGAGCGCACCGACCAGGTAGACCGGCCGCCGCCCGATGCGATCACTGAGCCGTCCGACCAGCGGGATGACCAGGAAGTGCACGGTGTGCGCCGCGAGCAGCCACCACAGGATCACCTTGGTGTTCGCTCCCACATGGACTTTCAGATACGTGATGCTGAAAGTGACGACGAGATAATAGAAAACGTTCTCACCGAACCGAAGTCCCATGGCGGTGAACACACCTCGCGGGTACCGCTTCAGCACCTCGAGCGCGCTGAAGGAGTTCGCCTTCTCCTGCTCGGCCAGCTGTTGCGTGGCCACGAAGATCGGCGCGTCGGTGATCTTGGTGCGTACGTAGTAGCCGATCAGCACCACCACCGCCGACAGCCAGAAGGCCACCCGCCAGCCCCAGGACAGGAACGCCGCGTCCGACAGTGTCGAGGTCAGCACCAGCAGCACGATGGTGGCGAGCATATTGCCCACCGGCACCGCCGCCTGCGGCCACGACGCCCAGAACGCGCGGCTGCGGCTCGGACTGTGCTCGGCGACGAGCAGTACCGCGCCGCCCCACTCACCGCCGACCGCGAAGCCCTGGATGAACCGCAGCACCACCAGCAGTACGGGGGCCAGATAGCCGACCTGCCCGAAAGTCGGCAGGCAGCCCATCAGGAAGGTGGCCGCGCCGACCAGGATCAGGCTCAGCTGCAGCAGCTTCTTGCGCCCGTACCTGTCGCCGAAGTGCCCGAAGACGATGCCGCCCAAGGGCCGTGCCGCGAAGCCGACCGCGTAGGTGATGAAGGCCGCCAGGATGGCGTCCAGGTCGCTGGTGCCCTTGGCGAAGAACACCTTGTTGAACACCAGCGTCGCCGCGGTGCCGTAGAGGAAGAATTCGTACCACTCGACCACGGTCCCCGCCATGGACGCGGCGACCACGCGCCGCAATCCGGCCAGGCCGCCGCGGGCTTCCGGTTCGGTATCCGGGAGGCTCATCGCGCAACTCCTTCACGCTCGGGCCGCCTCACCCCTCATCTGTGATGCGGCCCACATACTTCGATGCCAAGGAGTATTCGTGCACACTCGGCGCGCCCGCAATGACCAGATCCGCAGCCACAATCTGCAAGAATGCAGAAATGAGCGTGACCTCCACCACAACCCGCCTCAGCCCCGACGATCTGCTGGTGCTGCTCGCGGTGGGCCGCACCGGCCGCTACGTCTCGGCGGCAGAGGAACTGGGCATCAACCACACGACCATCTCGCGGCGCATCGCGGCGCTGGAGCAGGCGCTCGGCGGCCGGGTGCTGATTCGCGGTGCGAGCGGATGGGAGCTCACCGATCTGGGCCGGGAGGCGCTCACCGCCGCCGAGGCCATCGAATCCGCGGTCCGCTCGCTGACCTCCGACACCCCGGAACTCGAAGGCGTGGTGCGCATGTCGGCCACCGACGGGTTCAGCGCCTACGTGGCCGCGCCCGCCATCGCGAGGATGCAGCGCCGCCATCCCGGATTGTCCGTCGAGATCGTCACCGCCACCCGGCTGGCGTCGTTGCAGCGGTCGGGCTTCGATATCGAAGTGGTGGTGGGCAAACCGCAACTGCGCCGCGCCCGCGCCATCGCCCTGGGCGACTACACACTCGGGCTCTACGCCTCCCACGGCTATCTTGCCGATCACCCCGCCCCGGAGGCTCTCGAAGACCTGTCCCGCCACCCGCTCGTCTACTTCATCGACTCCATGCTCCAGGTCGACGACCTCGACCTGGCCCCCACCTTCGCGCCCGCCATGCGCGAATCCATCTCCTCCACCAATGTTTTCGTGCACGTGGAGGCGACCCGGGCGGCCGCCGGGCTGGGCCTGCTGCCCTGCTTCATGGCCGACCGCCACACCGATCTGGCCCGCGTGCTGCCGGAAATCTCTGTGCGCCTGACCTATTGGCTCGTCGCGCGCCCGGAAACCCTGCGCCGCCCCGAAGTCGCCGCCCTCGTCGAGGCGCTGCGCGAGCAGGTGGACACCCACCGCGACATGCTCATGGGTTGACCCACTCCACCGGATCACCGACGCGGGATGGAGAGCCGGACCTCGAGAAGCTCACCGCCGCGTGGCGTGAGGCCCAGATCGCCTACCGGACCTTGCGGGCACTGATGCGCGCCGACCTGGGAATAGACGCCGAGCAAGACTTCCTGAACCACGCGAACATCACGACACCTCGACAGATCACGCCATGGGAGAAACCTGAACTTGATCCGCCGAACGAGTCGGCGTAGGGCCCGCCGCCGATCGGACCCGCCATGATTCGGGTACGGGGATGGATTCGGTAGCCACGCGGCGAATTCACCCACGGGCATCGCGACACCGCGGCCGATTCTCGCCAGCGCGGGCGGTGAGCGTCGATGACCATCGTGAGCATGACAACGGATGCGATGACCACCCTGCGGGCCTTCTATGCGGCCGAGGCCGCCTACCTCACCGAGGGGGCCGGGTTCGAGGAGATGGCTCGGTATCTGGCGCCGGATGTCGTGATGTACCAGGCCTCGAGCCTGCCCTACGGCGGGCAGTGGCACGGGCACGACGGCATCCGCGAATTCCTCGCCGCGATGGGAGACAGCTGGGACGGCCTGTGGTTCGACGAGCAGCACTTCCTCAGCGAAGGGGAACGGGTCGTCGCCTACAGCCGAGGCCGGCTGCGTGCCCGGCACACCGGACGGGTACTGGAAACCTCGCTGCTGCAGTGGATCAGCTTCCAGGACGGCCTGATCACCGAATTCCGGCCCTACTATCACGACACCTCGGCGGTCCTGGCCGCTCTGGCCGAGAACGCCTGATCACCGGGGCACAGGCCCACGATCGCGACGACACAGCCCGGGTCGAAGGAGGCGACACGGCGCGGGTCGAAGAAGGAAACGGGACCGACCGGTTGGCCTCCGCGCGGCGGTGGCACAGTGGACAGGGCACGGACCCGACCGAGGAGGAGCCATCCATGAGCGGACGTACCCCCAGCCGTTGGGAGGAACTCACCGCCGCCGACCCTGCGCATTCGAAGTGGTACGTGGAGCGGTTCCGGAGATTGTCGGCCGAAGGCGCGGATATCGTCGGGGAGGCGCGGCTGATCGACGCGATGCTCGACCGCGGTAGCCGGGTCCTGGATGCGGGGTGTGGTCCGGGACGTGTGGGTGGCTACCTGCACGACGCGGGTCATATCGTGGTCGGCGTCGATGTCGATCCGGTCTTGATCGCTGCCGCGGAGCACGACCATCCCGGCCCGACCTGGATTGTGGGTGATCTCGCCGAACTGGACCTGCCGGCCCGCAACATCACCGCCGACTTCGATGTCATCGTGTGCGCGGGGAACGTGATGACATTCCTGGCGCCCTCCACCCGAGGGGCGGTGCTGGCCGGTTTCGCCCGCAACCTCGCCCCGGGTGGCCGGGTGGTCACAGGTTTCGGAGCCGACCGCGGCTACGAGTTCCCGCAGTTCCTGACCGACGCCGAGAACGCCGGACTCACAGTGGATTTGCAGCTCTCGACCTGGGACCTACGCCCATTCACCGACCAGTCCGACTTTCTGGTGGCGGTGTTCTCGCGCGCAGACTGAAACCTGCCCTGCCCCAGGAAATCCCAACCCTGACCGGTGGAATCTGGTCCGCTGCAACACCGAACATCCTGTAATTCAGGTCCAGGGCATCCCTCTCCGGTGCAGTGGCGCGTGGCCTCACGGTCGGAGATACGGGGCATACGAGATGGTCGCGGTGGGCGAATCCTATTCGCCCACCGCAACATTCAATTACGCCCACTGCCCGGGCCGAAGCACGTCCATCCAGTGAGTCGGCCATGTCGCGAGGGCCACGATCACCATGATCGCCAGGTGCACCGGTGCCGCGAAACTCTCCTTCGGCCCGTGGTGGTTGATGATGTGCGTGACCACAGCGCCGGTCAGCACCAGTATCAGCACCGCGGCGCCGAGGAATCGTGCCTCGTGGAACGGGATCACCAACAGCAGCGCACACACCCCCTCGATCCCGCCGACCACGAACCGGAACCAGGCGGGCCACCCCCACTCCGCGAATTTGATCGAGTACGCAGGCCCGAAAAACGTCGGCCCGGGCCAGAACTTGGTCACCGCTCCCATCATGAACTCGAGGGCGAGGAACCACAGGAAGCCGGTCGCGACCCATCCGGACCAGGTGTGAGCGATAGTCATACCGCCATGACCACCCGCACGGCCGAAATGTGACACGCCCAGTGCGCAGGCGAGATGGGTTCGCCACCTACGCTCGAATACTGGTCGCCCACTGCGGATTTCGCCCGGATGCGGCCACCGCCCGCACGAACGGCTCT
The DNA here is from genome assembly GCF_053601595.1 of Nocardia sp. NPDC004711. Taxonomy (NCBI): domain Bacteria; kingdom Bacillati; phylum Actinomycetota; class Actinomycetes; order Mycobacteriales; family Nocardiaceae; genus Nocardia; species Nocardia sp. NPDC004711. The sequence goes on from NZ_JBSGCB010000004.1 coordinate 254,702, forward strand.
GCGTCATCGGCCACCTCGACTGCCGCGACGAACATGCCGTACGAGCGGTATTCCTTCGCACTGGAGTCGATGATCTCTGCGATGGTCGTGGCGGCCGCCGTGGAGATCCGGAACTCTTGTCCGGTCGCCGCCGCCACGTCCCACCCGTGCAGAGCGAGCTCGGCGAGCAGCATTCCCGCGACGTCGGACGCGGGCACCGAGGACCACCCGAGGTCGATCTCGCCCTCCCACACCGCGGGCTCGGCCCATGCCTGCACTGCTCGATCCAGTTGCGCCGCATACTCTTCGGCCCAATCCGCCGTCGCCGTGAAATCACGGCCACTCAGATCGTCGGGGATCGCCCGCCGCCGCGCCCGGCACTCCAGCCCGTAGGACGAGTAGAGCACCCAGTGGTTGATCAGCGTCCGCACATCGAATTCGGTACACGGCGTCGGCGCCGACAACTGCTCCGGTCGAACTCCCCGAGCCACCCGCCCAGCCTCAGCGGCGCACTCGGTCATCGCTGAAAGAATCGTGTTCATGCCGAGGACGCTATGCCGAGGCCGGCCGTGTGTTCTTGGAAAAGTACGTCACGGCGACCGCACCCGGTGGCACAGGCGAATATCCGCAACGGCTGCACTGGCGGTCCGTTATGCCCACGCGATTCGACACCGCTTCCGGTCACAGCATGTGAAGGATGCCGTCGGCACCGCGGAGAAGGATGTGTAGCCGCGCTTGACTCGTGCGAGTGGAGCGAGACGATTGTGCTGGGCCGGGTAATGAACGTGGCGTGATGCCGGCGGCGGGACGGTGCCGGGCATCTCGGGTTGGAACCACCATCACCGCAGATTCTGAATCAAAGGCAGGCGGACATGAGCGACGTCTTCGGAATTGCAGGTAAGACAGCATTGGTCACGGGCTCGGGCCGGAATATCGGGCGGGCGATCGTGCTCGAGCTGGCCGGCTGCGGCGCGAACGTCATTGTCAACACCCGCAGCGATCAGGCGGAAGCCGACTCGGTGGCGAAAGAGGCCGCGGATCTCGGCGTCGGCTCCCTGGTGGTGATAGGTGACGCCGCCGACAAGGCGACCGTGGAGCGGATGCGGACCCAGGCCGAGGCGACATTCGGCGGCGTGGATATCTACGTCAGCAACGCAGCCCGACGGCTTTACAAGGACTTCTTCGAGATCACCGATGAGGAATGGCACTACCACCTGAACCAGCAACTCACCGCCTCGTGGTACCTGGCCAAAGCGTTCGTGCCCGGCATGCGCGAGCGCGGCTGGGGAAGGGTGGTGCATATCAACGGCGAGGATGGCTGGCTGGGCGGCTGGACCCGGGTCCCCCACTCGGTCGGTAAAGGCGGCCTGCGCACCCTGACCAAGTCCCTGGCCTCCGGGCTGGGCCAGTACGGCATCACCGTCAACGATGTCTCTCCCGGATTCATCGACACCGCCCGCGACATGCAGACCCATCCCGAGGTCACCCCGGAAAGAACGGAGACTTTCCTCCCGGCCATCCCCATCCGACGACAGCCGACGCCCGAGGAGCTGGCATGGGCATGCGCCTTCCTGTGCTCGACGCGTTCAGCCGCCATCACCGGTGCGGTTATCCACGTCAATGGCGGTCAATGGATGTTCGGATAACAACGGCAATGGCGATCGTCGCGGCGGAGGGCCTCGGTGCTGGTGTTCCGTTGGTCGGGGGGTCTTACGGAACACCAGCCGAGGGCGATGCATCGGATGCGACATTCGTCCATCCGATGCAAGCGTCGAATGCGTTGTTCTTCATCTCTTCTTACGTATCAGGTCGGCCGGAGGTTCACTCGAAGCCTGCGCGTCCGACTCGCGTATCCAGGTGCCGGCGGTAGCATCACGTGCCGTGAGTGGCGATCCGAGGCCGGGCTCGTGACCACGGCCGGACGCGGGGACGCCTCCTTCACCGGGTCGATTCCCGAGATTTACGACAGCCTGCTGGTTCCGATGATCTTCGCGGAACCGGCTCGGCTACTTGCGGAATCGGTGGCCACGGCGGACGCCGTCGACATTCTCGAAACGGCTGCCGGGACCGGGGCGCTGACGAGGGAACTCGCCCGGCTGGGCGGTCACAACATCGTGTCAACCGATCTGAACGAACCCATGGTGACAGCGGCCGCAGCCCGGCTCGTTTCCGAGCGGGTGCATTGGCAGGTCGCGGACGCCCAGAGCCTGCCGTTCCCCGACCGCTCCTTCGATGTGGTCGCATGCCAATTCGGTGCAATGTTCCTGCCCGACAAGGTACGCGGATACGCCGAGGCGCTCCGGGTGCTGCGCCCGAATGGCATGTTCGCCTTCAACGTCTGGGACCGGATCGAGCACAACGCCGTACCTCTTGTCATCACCGGGGCACTGTGCGCGGCAGCACCCGACGAGCCGCTCGAGTTCTTCCGTCGCACGCCCTACGGATACTTCGACATCGACCGAATCCGCGGCGAACTCGAAACGGCCGGATTCGACCGGATCACCGGTGAATACATCGAGGGTTCCAGCCACTCGACGCCGGAGACCGGTGCGGTGGCGTTCTGCCAGGGAACCCCGCTGCGTGGCGAAATCGAACGCCACTCGTCCCTCGACGTCCAATCCGCGACCGCGATCGCAACCACGGAATTACACCGGCGATATGGGCCGGGCGAGTTCGACGCGCCAATCCGATGGCTGCAGATCACAGCCCGGCGGCCAGCCGATTAAGCAGCATTCCGCCGCAACTTGCGCTATGTCGAAACCGACACGCTCACAGCTTCCTCGCCGGCACCGATACCGCCGGAGCGCAATTCGCTCTGCTGCATGGCTCACCCGGCATCGGATCGATCTGAGGCTCTGGCCGACGAATTGGCGTCAGCGACAACGAAACTCGGAATCCACGGGAACCAGGACATACGCAATCGGCGTCGACCCGAACGGCCCGAGTTTTGCGACAATCCCGGCAGTGAAATCCCTGGGATCAACGGGATCGAAAGGCAGAATGTCGCCATGCCCACATTTGCTCGATTGTTGCAGACTGCCGTCGCAGGGGCGCTGATTGTGGCGGTCAGCCATGGCGTCGCGGCCGCTCCCGCCGCGAGTGCCCCGAATGGCCTGTTGCCCTGGCCGAGTTCCGAGCCGGACGGAATACAGGCGCCGGGGGCTGAACTGGCAGACGGAATTACCGGCACGATGCTGTGGTCGCGAGAGCCGGACACGCCGGTCCCGATAGCCAGCATCGCGAAGGTGATGACGGCACTGGTCGTGATCGATGCCGGCGACCTCGACCGGACTGTCACCGTGCCGCCGGAGAGCATGTCCTATTGCACCAGGCACGACGGAAGCAGCGCGGGCCTGGTCCCCGGAGAAGTGTTCACCACACGACAGGCCCTGTACGCGATGATGCTGCCGTCCGGCTGCGACGCCGCCTATACCCTGGCCGAGGCATACGGGCCCGGCCAAGACGGCTTCATCGCCAGAATGAACGACACCGCGGGTCAAATGGGCCTGGCGGGGACACATTTCGCCGACCCCAGCGGACTGCCCTCCCCCGACGACTACTCCACCTACTCCACACCGGCGAACCTGGTGGCCCTCGGCCTGCGCGCGATGAGCCTGCCGGTGTTCCGCGAGATCGCGGGGTCGGAGAGCTATCACCTGCCCGCCGGCCCGGGCAATCGCGAGCACCACTGGCAGACCACGAATCTGCTGCTGCACGAGTACCCCGGCACCATCGGCATCAAGACAGGATCCACCGACGCCGCGGGAGCCTGTCTACTGTTCGAGACGGTGCGGGCTGGAATACCGCTGATCGGCGTGGTCCTGCACAGCTCACCCGGCAGCGGCCGCGCCGCGAAGGAAGACGCTGAGCGCCTGCTGAACTGGGCCTACAACCCCATCTTCAGCGCGCTGCCGATCCGTTAGCGCCGACCACCGCAGGCCACCTGCGAATCCCGGCCCCACGAACGCCAGCGGCCCGAAATCGCCTCGGACCGTTGGCGTTCCACGGCATCGCGAGGCGTCACAATCGTACCGCCAGGTCCCGGCAGCCCGTCACCCGCGGCAAACTTCCTCAGCGAACCTCCGATACCCGGTACGCGACTCCGTCGTCGACCGGATATCCCGATCCCATGGCAGCAATGTCGTTGAGCCATGAGCAGTTCCGCCGATCTATCCATCCTGAGCGCAGGCGTTCGGCACGGATTTCGACGCGCCGGACGGGTTGACTCCGTGCCGCTGCCGGGCGCACCATCAGCGCACTGCTGCTCGGGGTGGGAAGGGGCTTGCCGTGACCGACAGCCATCAGGAGTTCTTCGATCATCTCGACTGGTTCGATGAGGGCCATTGCGCGCGGCTGGACGATCAGCTCACCTGGGCGCGTGGGCAATGTCCGGTCGCGCATTCGGGATTCGGTGGTGGAATGCATGTGGTGACGCAGTATGAAGACCTTGTCACCGTGGCCGCGCACCCGGACATCTTCAGTTCGACCATGCCCGGATTGACTTCAGTACCAGTCGCTTTGCCGCCCATCGACGTGGATCCGCCACTGCATCACGACTTCCGGGCGTTCCTCAACGGGCCGTTCTCACGGTCGGCGTTGCAACGATACGCGCCGGTGGTGCAGCACCTCGCCGACGAACTCATCGATCAGTTCGCCGGCCGCGGCGAGGTCGAGTTCGTCAGCGAGTTCGCGATCCCGTTCACCGCGGGAGCGCTGGCGAAGATCGTGCTGGACGACGACAACCAGGAGCGGCTGGCGCGCGCGGTCGATGCCGTCACCCAGGTGTCGGTGCAGAACACGCCCGACAGTTTCGCCGCCGTCGCGGCATTGGCCGCCGAGCTCATGGCCGAACGCGAGGCCGCGCCGCGCGCGGATCTGCTGCAGTATATTGTCGATGCCACCGTCGCCGGCGGCCGACCGCTCACCATGGAGGAACGGCTCGGCGTGGTCACCGTGCTACTGCTGGGCGGGCTCGACACCACCCGCGGCGCACTCGCCTACATCGCCGAGTTCCTGACCGAGATACCCGGCCTCGAAGCGCGCCTGCGTGAACCTGATTGGGCCGCAGGCGATCTGGACGAGCTGCTGCGCTACACCTCGACCGTGAGCGTCATGGGCAGACTCGTCATGGAGGACAACGACCTGCTCGGCGTCCCGATGGCCAAGGGCGACCGCATCGCAGTCCACTGGCGCTCGGGCAACCGCGACAGCGACCGTTTCGACAACCCCGGCCAACTCGACTTCGACCGTAACCGCAACCCGCACTTGGCCTTCGGCATCGGCATCCATCGTTGCGTCGGCCGCCACTTCGCCCGCATGCAGCTCGACATCGGCATCACCCGCCTCCTGAACCGCCTCACCGGCTTCCGCCTCGCCCCCGGCGCCGAAGTGCACCGGTCGGTCGGCATCAGCGTCGGCGCACCTCGCGAACTACATCTCCGCTTCGAGCCCGTCGCGCCCTGACCTGCCGGAGTCTCGCCTACGCACGGCCGAACACCTCGTGGGTCCCGACCTCGTGGGTGACCTCTTGCCGCCAGCCCACGATCCGCCACCCGTCCGAGGTGTAGGCAGCCTCGGCGTGATACCAACCGAACACTTCGAACACGAGATCCGGTCGATTCGCACCGATATGGTGGACCCGCATCTTCGCCGACACCGTGGCACGCTCGCCGTCGACAGCCGCTTGCTCGTGCCCCATCAAATGCTGTGTGGGACCGCACTTGTCGAGATATCCACGAATCATCCTGACGAGATTGTCTCGGCCGTCGACGATTTCGGCCCCCGCGTAATCCGCCTTCACATCGGGCGCGAACACGCCGTCGAGGCCCGCCCAGTCACGCCGGTCGAGCGCATCGGCATACCTGTGGAGTAGAGCGATAACTGCATGCCGTTCGCTAGTCATTGCCGGACCGTAACGGCCGAACCCACCTCCCGACCCGTGGTCGTCTCGCTGATCGGGACAATTACCTTTACCCGCACTCGGATTGGTCAACAGTCGGCTGCGACACGACGATGTGCGCGCGTTCCAGGTGCGTCCATCGCCGGGCGGGAAACGGACCTCGCGGCCGGCATTTCGCGCTGGTAGAGCTGTTGGTGCCAGTACCGGGAGCCGGCGGCGTCGACGGCGCCTAGGGCGACACTCGCGCCGGGCATCCGCTGCGGGCTGCGTTCGCGATCACCACCGCGGGTCCGGAGATCGTTGCCGTAGGGGTATGACCTTGCAGCCTCTCGTTGTCCTGCGGGGTGGCTCAGTCGTCGCAGCAAGCGCAGTCGCGCGCCGCGGTGTCGGGGTTCGTGGTGGACGCGGCCGGTGCCGGGCAGCAGGTGTCGCCGCGCCAGGCGTTGATGCCTTCCTTCACCGCGATACCGGCGATGACGAGTGCGGCGATCGGGTCGGCCCACGACCAGCCGAACAGGCTGTTGAGCAGCAGTCCCACCAACAGCACCGCCGACAGGTAAGTGCACAGCAGCGTCTGCTTGGAATCGGCCACCGCGGAAGCGGATCCGAGTTCACGCCCTGCACGGCGCTGGGCCCACGACAGCACCGGCATCACCGCCAGGCTCACCGCTGCCAGGGTGATGCCGATCGCGGAATGGTGAGCCTCCCCGACCCCGAGCAGGCCGCTGATCGCGTCGACGCTGACGTAGGCAGCCAGGGCGAAGAACGAGAACGCGATGACCCGGAGCGCGACCCTCTCCCGCTTCTCCGGGTCGCGGCCGGTGAACTGCCACGCGACCGCGGCCGCAGAAGACACCTCGATCACCGAGTCCAACCCGAACCCGATCAACGCCGTCGACGACACTCGCCTGCCTTCACTCAGCGCGATGATCGCCTCGACGACGTTGTAGGTGATCGTCGCGGCCACGAACCAGCGAATACGACGCGCCAGCAACGCCCGCCGCTGCGACGCAGGCCCCACTTCCACCACCGCAGGCAGCGACGGCATTCCCAGCGACTGCGGCATCAGCAGCACCCCTCGGTGCCCGAGTCCGGGCAGCACGCCGGATCGACGGCCAGCACCAGCCCCGTCAGATCATCGAGAGCCCGCCCGATCCGAGCGTCCGCCAGCTCATATCGCGAGCGCCGCCCTTCCGGCACCGCCACCACCAGCCCGCAACCCCGCAGGCACGCAAGGTGATTCGACAGAATCTGACGCGACACCCCGATCTGCTCGGCCAGATCGGACGGATACGCCGGCGCCCGGCGCAGGCTCAACAAGATCTGGGTGCGAGTCGGGTCCGACAAGGCGTGCCCGAAGCGGGCCAGCGCATCGCGACGCAGCAGGGTATCCACACCATGACAGTACAGAAGAATCTGTATTCAGAAAATCATGAATCATGAGAAGGCGCGACCAACGCGAGCTCTTGCCGCGGCCGCCCGCCGTGGAACGGCGATGAAGGGCCCCAAAGATCAACGGGCAGGGGGCATCTGAGCCCGCCGACCGAGCCGGAGCAAACCCCATCGGCCACACCCGCACGGTGACCCGATGGGACGCAAGCCACACCAAAACCGCTGGCGGGCAGCCGATTAGAGAGATTCGCACGGGTACCTCGGACTTACCACCAGGCTCGAGTAGCCGATTCCAGTGCGTGTCGAGCCATACTGGCTGTTCGGGGGCCGAGTTGGGTCAATTCGTGGACCGAGTCGCATTCACCGCCGAGAGGGGGGATCGAGGTATGCGGCCGTTGCTGTTTGCACGAACGATCGGATCAATGGGTTGGCGTCGCCCTCGTTCCAGACCACCACCACCCTGCTCGGCGCCATATCGATCAGCGGGACCACGGCCAGTCCCTCGGGCACGTTGTGCCCGAGCGGAGTTATGCCGACGGTGCCGTTCCAGAGCACGGCTTGCACACATTCTTGAACGACCCGCACGACCGGGCCCTCGCGCGGTTCGCCACCGTTCCAGTAGGTCTGCCAGAGGGGGTCGGTGCCGGCGGGAAACTGGAACCAGCGGCGGTCGGCCAGGTCGGTCAGTTTCAGGTGGTCGCGGTGAGCCAGCGGGTCGTCGGCCCGTAGTACGGCTCCGACGCGGTCGGCACGTAGTTCACGGACGGTCAGGGCGGTGTCGTTGAACGGTGCACGGGTCACGGCGACGTCGACCAGTCCGGCCTTCAGCCCGCAGGTGGGGTCGGTGAGGTCGGTGTCGCGGATACGGATGTCCACCTCGGGATGCCGGTGGCGGTAAGCGGCAGCCAGTCTGGTGATGCCGGGGTCGGCGGCGTCACCCAGGATGCCGACGGTGAGGATCGCGTTTCCGGCCGCGGCGGCCACCCGCACGCTGACCCGGTCGGCCTGCTCGAGCAGAGCACGCGCCTCGTCGAGTAGCACCGCCCCGACCGGGGTGAGATCGACACCGGTGGGCGACCGATCGAAAAGGGCGGCACCGACTTCCGCCTCCAGTTGCCGGATGGCGCGGCTCAGCGGCGGTTGGCTCATGTGCAGCCGGGTGGCGGCGCGACCGAAGTGGCGTTCCCCGGCGACAGCTACGAAGTAACGCAGCGTACGTAGCTCCACACCGGCACGATACCCGTCCGGTATCGGGATCGCGGAACAGGTCTTGGACACCTCCGGTGTCTCGGCGGTGCAATCGAAATATGACCGACGAAGCACACAGCGACGAAACGAACTCCGCCACAGCGGTTTCGATAGTGCGTCCCGGCGAGGGTGAGGTGATCATGTTGGGTGCCACGCGAATGCGTATCCTCGAGGACGGCAGCAATACCGGCCACCGTCTCGGACTCGCCGAATCCGTCGTGGCCCCCTACACTCCGGGACCCCCGCAGCACCGGCACGCCCAGCACGACGAAGGCTTCTATATCATCTCCGGCACGGTGCGGTTCACCGTCGGCGACACCGTCTACGACGCGACCCCGGGCACGCTGGTGATGGTCCCACCCGGCGCCCCGCACACCTTCGCCAACATCACCGGCCAACCGGCCGTCATGCTCAGCACCTTCACACCCGACCTGTATGTGCAGTATTTCCGCGACCTACAGGACATGATCGCCGACGGCCGGGAACTGACACCACAGGTGAACATCGACGTGATGAGCCACTACGCCACCGCACCGGCCACCGACTTCACCTGAACCCCAGCGGACCGAGGCGCTTTCGTCACGGTCACTGATGTCACCACTGGATAGGAATTGTGAACATCGCATTCTGGATCGCCGCCGGCCTGCTCGCGCTCTTCTACCTGTATGCGGGCGCACTGAAGATCACCCGAAGCCGGGATCGACTCCGGCCCATGATGGCCTGGGTGGACCGCACACCCCTACCCGCCGTCCGCGCCATCGGCGTGCTCGAAGTACTCGGCGCGCTCGGGCTGATCCTTCCACCCCTGACCGGCGTCGCGCCCTGGCTCGCTGCGATCGCGGCCGGTGGGTTCGCACTCCTGCAATTCGGTGCGATCCCGGTCCACCTGACCGGCGGAGATCGAAAAGTCGCCCTCAACATCGCACTTCTTCTCACAGCAGCCGTGACCGTTTTGTTCGCGACCACCTGGATGTGAAAGTCCGGAAATTCTCGAGTCGTGGATGTCGAGAACGCCCGGGCGGCTCCGTCCCAGGGTACGGAGGCGAACGGGCCTCGACGACACCGACGAAGGAGCGAACATCATGCAAGCGAACGAGATCACCGCGATCCTGAACCTCCCGATCAGCCAGGAGCTGCTGGCTCGCGACCTGCTGCGGATGGCCTATGTCGCCAAGGACGGCACGCCTCGCAACATCCCGATCGCATTCACCTGGAACGGCTCGGAGATCGTCGTCTGCACCACGAAGAATGCTCCGAAGCTGCCCTCCCTGCGGCGCAACCCGGAGGTCGCGCTGACGATCGATACCGAGGTGCATCCGCCGAAGATCCTGTTCATCCGCGGTCGAGCAGAGATGGATGTGGTGGATGGCATCCCGGAGGAGTATCTGCGGATGAACGGCAGCTACGAGATGACCCCGGAGCAGCGGGTCGAGTGGGAGGCCGAGGTTCGCTCGCTGTACGACGGCATGGTCCGGATTGTCATCACCCCGACGTGGGTCAAACTCATCGACTTCGAAACCACCCTCCCGACCGCGGTCGAAGAACTGGTCCGGCAACGGGCCGAGCGTCAGAGCGCCTGAACCGATCGAACGCGGCCAGAATGGGCCGTACGAACCGAGGAGAACATCATGCCGAAATACCTGCTGCTCAAGCACTACCGGGGCGCGCCGGCCTCGGTCAACGACGTGCCGATGGATCAGTGGACGCCGGAGGAGATCTCGGCCCACGTGCAGTACATGGAGGACTTCGCCGCGCGACTCGAGACCACCGGCGAGTACGTCGACAGTCAGGCGCTCTCGCCGAAGGGCACGTTCGTCCGCTCCGACGGCGAGGGTCGCCCGCCGGTCACCGACGGCCCGTTCGCGGAGACCAAGGATCTGATCGCCGGGTGGATGATCATCGACGTCGAGACCTACGAGCGGGCGCTCGAGCTGGCCGGCGAGCTGTCCGCAGCGCCGGGCGCGGACGGGAAGCCGATCCAGGAGTGGCTCGAGCTGCGACCGTTTCTCACCGCGTCACCCACGGTCACCGAGTGAACGAGTCGCTGCTACGCGAACTCGTACCCGCGGTGATCGGGGTCCTCGTCCGCCGCGGAGCCGACTTCGCCGCGGCCGAGGATGCGGTGCAGGAGGCGCTGATCCGGGCACTGGAAACGTGGCCGGACGAGCCACCGCGCGATGCCAAGGCGTGGCTCGTCGCGGCCGCCTGGCACAAGTTCCTCGATGCCGCCCGCGCCGAAACATCCCGGCGGGGGCGGGAACTCGCCATGGAGGTCGAGCCTCCGGCAGGTCCGGTGCCCGCCACGGACGACACACTGTGGCTGTATTTCCTGTGCGCGCACCCCTCCCTGTCCCCCGGGTCGGCCGTCGCATTGACCTTGCGCGCTGTCGGCGGCCTGACGACCCGGCAGATAGCCACGGCCTATCTCGTCCCCGAAGCGACTATGGGGCAACGGATCAGCCGCGCCAAACGGCGGATCACGGGACTGCCACTCGACCGGCCCGGCGACCTCACAACGGTGCTGCGCGTGCTCTACCTCGTCTTCAACGAGGGCTACGGCGGGGACGTCGACCTGGCGGCCGAAGCCATCCGCCTCACCCGCCAGCTCGCCGCCTCGACCGGCGAGCCCGAGGTCGCGGGGCTGCTCGCGCTGATGCTGCTGCATCATGCTCGCCGCGCGTCTCGCACCGGCCCGGGCGGTCGCCTTGTGCCGCTTGCAGCCCAGGACCGATCCCTTTGGGACACAGGCCTTATCGCCGAGGGGGTCACGATTCTGCAGACCGCGTTGGCCCGCGACCGGCTGGGCGAATACCAGGCCCAGGCCGCGATCGCCGCCCTGCACGCCGATGCCCCGAGCACCGCCGAAACGGACTGGGTACAGATCGTGGAGTGGTACGACGAACTGCTACTCCTCACCGACAGCCCGGTAGTGCGCCTGAACCGCGCAGTGGCAGTCGGCGAGGCCGACGGCCCCCGGGCCGGCCTGGCCGCGCTTGCCGAACTGGACCCAGAACTCCCCCGCCACACCGCAGTCCGCGCCTACCTCCACGAACGCGCCGGCAACCTCGAGCAGGCCGCCACCCTCTACGCCGAGGCATTCCGCGCAGCCACCACCGTGCCCGAGCGCGACCACCTCACCCGCGAGGCAGCCCGGGTGCGGCAGCTGCTGCGCTGAGCCCAGTTGCTGCACAACCACATTCGACCTCCCGGGTGGCAGCACCGCACGGACGCGAGCAGCCAGTACTGTTTGGCCGGCACACGGAACCGACTGCGGCCGAGAACGTCCTCTCCTGCCGATTATGTAATGCGGCAGTCGTCGGGATTGCTCCCTGAAGACTGCGCGACGCCACTGCTCGAATCTGCTGGTCATGCGGCCACGCAATGCCATTCGGGCACGACGAACACACGGGAATACGCAATGACGACGAATGAACTCCTTGTACAGCAATTGATTTCAGCAATCACCGCTCTGCCAGGAGTTCACTCGAATCTCGAGCGTCACGCACCCACACCGGAGCTCTCAGACGCTCACTCAGATGCACCAGACGACACTGCCGAGGGGGATACACCACGTAGCTGATCCGAACGATCCGTCGACCGGAGTGGCGGAGGACGACGGTGGCGCCGTGGCAGTCGAATCGGCAGTTGCGGCGGGCGCGGCGAGGACGAGCAGGGGCGCGGCAATAACAGTCGCGGCAAGGGATTTGATGATCTTGGTAGACATTTTGCTTCCTTACAACGAGCTTTGAGACGTCCGGGTACTGGGCGGCGCTGCCGAGCTACCGGACTGGGTCTGCGTGTGCGTCACGTGCCGAATCGACTTTGCGACACCCGATTCGCTCCTTGATGAAGTTCATCATGCGTCCCGACAGGAACGCCCATTCAGCCGGGCCGACAGCTGCAGCACCGACCAGACGTCATTGGGTACCGAGGAAGACGTCAATAGCAGCTTACCGCTGGCTACCAGAACACTGAAGCCGGTCACCGCCTTGCGATGGGTACCTCTACTTGTGGTCGATGCGGCCGATCGGATCGGCTGTCTGCGCGAGATCGGTCTGCGCCTGCTTCCATGCCATGTCATCGATTCCGAGGGCACTGCGGAGGTAGGCCCACGAAGCCTTACGGATCAGCGCGACGCGGTCGGGGCTTTCATCGGTGGTGTCCTTGGCGTTGTAGCCATGGATTCCGCCCAGTGAATGATCGCCGCCGAAGACGGTGAGCAAGCTTTGGGCTCCAGGGCTGTAGGCGTAGACGTCGGTGAACCAGTCGGGGCCGCGGGTCGAGAGATGGGATTGATCGTGATCGCCCGCGACCACCAGGGTCGGTGTGGTCAGGTTGTCGAAGTCAGGGTTCATGAAGGAGAAGTTCTCGGCGGCGAACGGGGTCAGGGTGTCGCCGCCGAGGCCGGTAGTAGCAAGCAGGACACCGGCTTTCACCCGCGCATCGCTCAGATCGGGTCCGGGCTGCCCGTCCGTGCCGATGACGCGTGCGCCGAGCAGCATGCCGACGGTCTGTCCGCCCCAGGAATGTCCTGCGACGGCAATACGGTCGCGGTCGATGCGTTCGTCGAGCCCTGGAATCGCGGCAACGATCCGGTCGAGCTGGTCGAGTACCTGCGTGACGTCGCGGACTCGAACGCGCCAGATGTCCGGGTAACGCGGATCGGCCGGAGTGAGGCCGAGGGTCCGTGAATCGAGAAATGTGGGCTGCACGACCACGAAACCGTTGCCTGCCCAGAAGTCGACCAGCGGGTCATAGGAGGACATCGACTCGCCGTAGCCATGGGCGAGCACGACGATGGGCAGACCGGTGCCGACGATGGGTGCGGATACGCGCACCTGCAGGTCGTCGCCGCGTTCGGGCGCGGGCAGGACGACCGGTTTGACGCTGATGATCGGGGTGGTCAGGGCGGGTACAGCGCTGCGGGCGGCAGTGTCTGGTCCGGGCATGAGGTTTCCCTTCGATAGCGATGAGCGCTGCGCCGTGGCGGGGTCGAGAATCCGCGCGAACCCGCGGATATACTCAAGCGGAGCACTGTTCCGAATATACGGAGCAGTGTTCCGATTGGCAACCGTTGCCGTGAAGAAGGGAAGTCACGTGGACGCACGCGACGAGCGAATGCCGGCCGCCGCCAGTTCGGCCAAACGCGCCGACGCGCGACGGAACGAGCGGGCCCTGCTCGATGCCGCGGCATCGGTGTTCGTCACCCACGGCGTGGACGCACCGGTACGCCAGATCTCCGCCGCGGCGGGCGTCGGCATGGGCACGATCTACCGCCACTTCCCCACGCGAGCGGATCTCGTCGCGGCCGTCTACCGCCATCAGATCGACGCCTGCGCCGAGGCCGGACCCGCTCTGCTCGCGGCGGAGTCCTCACCGTTCGCCGCACTGCGTCGATGGGTGGATCTGTTCGTGGACTTCCTGGTGACCAAGCATGGACTCGCCGCTGCGATGCGCAGCGACCCCGACAGCTTCACCGCCCTGCACACACTCTTCCTCGACCGACTCGTGCCGGTGTTCGACAGTCTCCTCACCGCCGGCCGCAACGCCGGCGAGATCACCGCCGACGTCTCCGCCTATCAACTGCTGCGCGCCATCGGCGACATCTGCGCGGGCGCAGAGATGGTCGACCCGAACTACGACGTGCATCTCACCATCGGCCTGCTGCTCGACGGGTGCCGGCGGTAACGACCGCGAAATTCGAAGGTGCACAGCCACATCCGGCCAGGCATCGCCACTACTACCCCGCCGGGCCGCAACCACCCGATATACGCCGAACCCTCACGCCCCCAAGCGATTCTGGGCTACCGGGTATCCAGCACCATCGTCATCGGAACACGGATCTCACCGCCGGGCTCGAAATGCAGGACAACCATGTCCTGATTCCAGTCGATGCGCGGCTGGGTGCTCCAAGCGAGCGGTATCGTCACGACGTGACCGCGCGGTACCCCGCCGTCGACCAATCGTCCGAGCCAGACTTCGTAGCGGTCGAGATCCATGGGGCTATGTACTCGTTTCACCGCGGCAGCGTAGTTGTCGGCCGACCATGCCGGATACGTTTGAACCGTATCGGTGCGATGCATGAACAATCCGGCTGCCGCGACCGTCGTAATAGCCACCCCGCCAACCAAACCGACGATCAGTCCGAGGAACAGTCGCCCTGCCGACCTTCGTGCATTCACCCCATCCTGGGACGGCGCCGGTTTCGTCATGGGCCCATCATGCCGTGGCGGGCACCTTCTTGCCGCGGGATGGTTCCAGCTCTGTTCATGCTGATCAGCAGCGACATCGAGAACTCACGATGACATCCCGACGCCAAAATCCTGCCTTGCCGCATACCGAACCGGCCAACGCAGACCGGTCCGCGGCGAGACCGACTGCGGCGCAGGAACATCCACTTCTGCCGATGAGCGCGATCGGTACACATCAGATCGCCGAGCGCGCCATCATGGAGTCGCCCGTCTATTTGAGGCGGACGTCTATGGTGGCCAGACCGAAGATCTTGCGCCCAGCGGACTTCGCGGTGAGAACGACTGTGGCGGTTCTGGTTTCTGGGTCGATCGATTTGATCCGCCCGGTGAACTCCACGTCCCCGGCCGAGACAGCTCCGACGACGGTGTAGTTCGACAGCCGGGCTCCGTACCGGATGATGGCACCGGGGTCGCCGAGCCAGTCGGTGACAAACCCCGCCCCCAGGCCCATGGTCAGCATGCCGTGCGCGATCACATCGGGAAGGCCGGCCAATGAAGCGACTTCCTCGTTCCAGTGGATCGGGTTCACATCACCGGCGACTCCCGCATAGTTCACCAGGTCGCCCCGCGTCAGTCGGACTGTCCGGGCCGGTAGCTCGTCGCCGACGGCGATGTCCTCGAAACGGATTGCCGTGTGCGGCAAACGTGTTCGCGATACGTGCGAATGTCGGGCGGCGGCCTGTGCAGGCTGATCGGTCAGTGTGTGTCCGGCGTGTGGCGCCGAGGCTGCGGGCGCGGGCGCGGGTTCCAAACCGCTCATGATCACGCCGCCGATGGCATCGCTGATGTCGGCATCGACGTCATCGCCGGTGATGCCGACGATCGTGGTGTGCATGATCTGCACGATCTGGCCGGACTGATCGGTGAACGTATTGGTGACGGTGAGCAGGTCCTTGCCTGCGACACGGCGAACCGAGGACAGTTCGACATCACTGATCAATCGGTCACCGGCCAGGACGGGCTTGTACATCTCGAAGACCTGGTCGGTGTGCACGAACATGTCGTAGCCGGCCAGGACGTTCTCGAGCAGATCACGATTGGCCCGCATCGCCACGATCGAAGCGAACGTCGCCGGCGCGATCAGCCCGGCGAACCCGAGCTCGTTGGCAGCGGACTCGCTCCAGTGTGCCGGATGGGAGTCCTGGACAGCTCGCGCGTATTCGCGGATCTTCTCCCGACCAACTTCGTAGTAGTCATCGACGCGATAGCGATAGCCGATCAGCCCGGCCACATCGAATGCTGCTTCCATCAAGCCACCCCTTCATCGTTCGCCAACCTCAGACCCGGATCCGCAGAGCCGAATTCACGAGCGGGCACCACTCTTCCATAGGACGGCAAGCTTGCTAAAGAGAACAAACGGTCTTGCCGACGAGTCGGCCGACGCCTCAGCCCAGGGCCCGAAGCACATCCACTCATGGCGCAACCCGCGCGGTTCGAATCGGCCAGGGCGGCCGCGACCGACAGCGAGAACGCCTGCGGCCCAGAACATCCTCTTCTGCCGATGAGCGTTCGATCGTGAGAATCGGTCTGGTGCGATGTGCAGTTGACGGGACCCCGTGGTTCAGTCCACCGCTTCACCGACCTCGGCGACGGACTCGCCGAACGCTGCTGGCTCGCCGGGTACGATCACGCCCGCCAAGCAGCTACGGCGACAGCTGTCTTCCTCCACTACGTCGATCTGGACATCCAGAGCGAGGACGACGACGAAGAAGAGGACGACGACGAAAACGACGAGCGCACATTCACATACGAACCGAATGTGATCATGACTGTATCGGGCGATCCTCTTCCGCTGGACAAATTCGACGTACCGTTGTCCTCAGCAATAGTCGCAAAGTATGGGTCGGCTAACTCAACGGACGGCATGCGTGCGCTCAGCGCTCAGCGCCTGACGGCGAGCCCTCGGAAGCGTCCATACCTTGTTCAAGTAGCACCGTCGCCTCTCCGCTGAACACTTGCGTTCCATCCTGGTTCACCGTCACGACCTCGAGGTCCGCGACGGTTTGGCCATTCTCGTTCTCGCGTAGCGCTGCGATCTCACCTCTGGCAGTCAGGCTATCCCCGGGCCAGACCTGTGAGGCGATGCGACCACCGAACGACAGGACGCTCGCATGACCGAAGCGATCGGTGATAATACGTCCGGTCATCCCCATTGTGAGCATGCCATGCGCAAATACCCCGGGAAATCCGTGGTCACGGGCGTAGACGTCGTCGCTGTGCAGGGGATGGAAGTCGCCGGACGCACCGGCGTACATCACGAGCTGGGTGCGGGTCAGGTCCTCGACCAGGACCGTGCTCCACGTGTTTCCGACCACGAGTTCTGCTGCGGCAGAATCTTCCGGGCCACTCACGACGCTCGAAGTGCTGGACTGCTCAGGCTTGCCCGCAGGTGTTGGAGCGTCGGGCTTGCGCTCGACCATGGCCGAGACCCAGCGCGCGCTGGCGACGAGCGCACCGTCAGCGTCCCTGTAGTCGGTGAGAGTCTCGCTGAACGTCATTGTGCCGGCGCGACGTCCACTCTTCTCCCACGCCGCGCCGGACCGCGCATCGACTGTCAGTACATCCCCTGCACGCACCGGCCGGTGATAGACGAAGTGCTGCTCCAAGTGGAACCACGCCTGCTGCTCGAGCGTGCGGGGCTGCGACCCGATCCAGGGCACGTGCGGTTGCGGACGCCGCGGACAGGTGGGGTCGAACTGGTCCGCAGCCATCAGGAATGTCGGCGGAGCCACGAGCGCATCGGGCTCGATCGCCGACAAACGACCGACATCCTCGAATTCCGGATCCGTGTCGCCGATCGCCCGCGCGAACTGCATGAGATGCGAACCGTGAACGACGAATTCGAACATGCGACCTGCTTTCAGGCGGAGAGGACGATCTTGCCGAAGAAATCTGACGATTCCATCAGGTGGTGTGCATCTGCGATGCGCTCGAGCGAGAATACCTGGCGCACAGCGGGTGTCACCGCCCCCTACTGGACGAGGCGCAACAGCTCGATGAGCACCTGCCGAACCCGCTGTTCGTCGGGTCGCCACACCACCGAGTATCGACAGCCCTCGCTAGAAGACCCGTCCGAGATGGAGCTCGGCGAGATGACCTGCGGTGACCCCGGCGCTCACGTATCGGCCGTAGTGCCGGAGCTAGCGGATCGCGTTCGCGAACACGGGCGCGCCAACATGGTCCAGAACCACGTGCACCCCTGCTCCCGGCATCAGTTCCCGTACGCGCGACGACATCATCGCGGTAGTGGTCGATCATCGAGAGCGCACCGAGATCCATTGCACGCGTGTGCTTCTCGGGTCTACCCCCAGCACTGATCCGGGCGGTGCCGGCGTGCCTGAACGTGTTCGATCTGCCGGGTTTCGGCGACCGTGATTCGTAGACGGTGCACTAACCCATCTCGGCAACCGAACCCACATGCATAACACTGCTGAGGAAACGCACGGTAATGCCGCATACCGCGCTGACCGAACCGGCCAGCGCGGGACACCGGAAGATCAACGGGCAGAGCGCCGTACGACCGCCGACAGTGCGCGCACATGCCGAATGCCGGACAGTCCGGCAGCTGTCTTCGGCTGATGCGCCCGGTGCCCGTCTTCGTACGCCACCGGATCTCGCGCTGACCGCACGGGCCAGCGCGGAGCGCCGGAAGATCAACGGGCAGAGATCATCTCGGCCACCGAGCCAGCCGCTGGTTGTGGGCGCTCGTACCGACTGTGGCTCAGATGTGAGCGCACCGAGAGCGTTCTGTTGTGGCATGATCGCGTGCATGACAACCGGAAAGGCCTGTGGCCAGTAGCCGCCATCTCGCGCTTCACGCAACCCTGCCGGAGCGCTACGCACGATTTGATCTTCTTGCTTCCACGATCGACCACCGTGGCCGATTGCTCGTCTTGCTCGTCGATCCCGCACAGGATGGGTCGTCGGGCCTGCCGTGGAGGCGGCAAGGGCCGTGGAGTCCGCCGATACCGCGTTTCGATGCGACCGCCGTCATCTGCGACGGCGACGATGTTCACGAGATTCCGCTGCACGGCCTGGATCAGTGGTTCTCCACGATCGACGCCTTCGGTGAGGGTGTCATCGCAGGTGCCGCACGCATTCCACACCCGGATTACGGTCGGACGTACGAACAGTCGACTCCAGCCAACGACGTTATCTTGCCCTGCAACGTCCGAGCCTTCGACAGCACCGGAAACCCCGTGGGCGCCTTCTACGCAGGAGACGGCATCGAGCAATTGCTCACCGACTCCAGTGGCAGGATCTGGATCAGCTACTTCGACGAAGCCACATATCAATTACTCGGCCCGGACGGCACCTGGTCATGCAGCTATATGCCCGGCCTGGCCCGCTGGGACGATCCTGGCAGCGATCCCTGGTTCGCATTCGACGACACCGGCGACAAGCTCGACTGGTGTGACTGCTACGCATTGAATGTCGGTCAGTCACTGGTCCATGCTTGCCCCTACAGCGAATTCCCGCTGGTAGAGATCGATGCGTGCGGAGTCCGATCGATCACACCGAATCCGGTCACTCGATGTCACGGCCTGGCGGTGTCAGGATCGACCTTCGCGTTCCTGGACCACCATCGTCGCGGCGAGGCGATCGTGTGGCAGATCCGTCGAGCGCGCAGACAGGATGCAGAGATCACCGAAATCGGTAGGGAGACTCTGCTTCTGCCGGGCGGTCGGCCGCCCACACACTGGGCCCGAGGAAGGATCGGGCGCGACGGAAACCTCTGGATCCACGAAGAGGGCAATCCCCGACAGTGGTATCGCTACGAGATCGAATGCGGGTGATCTGATGGTGAAGATGCAGTATCTCCGGTCCGGCAGATATGTCGAGCATGGCCGCGAGCACCAGGAGGGGGTCGACCTTGCGACCGTGAGCCGAGTTCATCTGCGCTGGTACTACTTCCTGTCGGACCTGTCGTTCATAGTCGACGGGGTCGAGCTGGCCCCGCCGTGGTCGTGGACCCCAGTGCTCGACTTTGTCTGGTCGATGCAGCGAGTGCCGGACTACATGGAACGGGGCGAGCGTTTCAGGCTTGGGTTCACTGAGAATGACGACCTGATCGTGTTCACGCCCGAGGCCGGCAGGGTCCGGATCTCGTGCGCGTACTCGACAGTCGAGGCGGCCGTTGAGGCGGTCTGCGACATCGCCGAGCTCAGAGACGCATGGGTGGCCTTTCGGGACACCGTCCTGACCTCACTCTGTGAGGAGTATCCGCGGCTCGCGGCCAACCCAGTCCTCGCCGAACTACAGCTCTGACAGCACCCACCGAGCGTAGTCGCACACCCTCATGGCTCATGTCGCGCTGACCAAACCGGCCACCGCGATGCAGCGGAAGATCAACCGGCCGTGCTGATCTGAGCGCGCCGAACGCCCTGAAATGCCGATGAGCGCCCACCCGACCAGCACAGCGGGCAGCGTTCGCCTTGCTGGATGTGCAATCGCTGGTTACGTTGAGGCCGTGATTGTTTCGTGTGGAAAGGGCGCCGTGCGCCTCAGCCGGTGACCCCCGGAGAGGCCCTGACTGCCGACATGCGTCGTCATGAGGGCGCAGACCGGCTGCCTTCCCGAGATCGGAAGCGATTGCGGCGCCCGCGCCGGACTACCACCAGCGAGATCAGATTTGACTACCGCCCAGGACCACCTGGACACGGGAATGTCCGCCGGGCCATTGCTTGCATCGACACCATCCCCTTGACCGATCTCATCGACAGCTTCGAGATCAGCGCGAGTATGCAGCCCGCGGGCGGTGTCTACGGTGGTCTCGTTCCACGTTTCGTCCGATTCGGGCGAGCGATGGACCATTTCCACGGATCATCTCCCCTCACGACGGGACAGAAGACACCCGTACTCGTCTGCAGTTGCGGGGAATTGGGCTGCTGGGCGCTGCTGACCCGCGTCACCCTGACCGGCAACCTCGTCGTGTGGGATTGCTTCGAACAGCCCTACCGCACCACTCGGGACTACACCGCGTTCGGCCCATTCCTGTTCGACCGCGACCAGTACGACAAAGCCGTCCAGACTCTCAGCGCCGAAATCGCCGCCCACGAATAATCGCATCGGGCGACAGCCACCCGCCGAGCAAGCGCATCAGCGAGACCACACTTGAGAACGTCCTCTCTTGCCGCTGGTCGCGCTGACCGAATCGGTCAGCGCGGCACCGCGGAAGATCAACCGGCTGTTGCCGAACCGAGGCCAGCCAGTGTCTACACATGCCGAGTTCCGTTCGACCGGTGCAATCCCGCACAATCCGCTGTAGAACAGCAATTTCGCGCCAATTCCTCAGCTGTAGTGCATGTTTAGAACGGTTGGGCTGGCCGTCCATGCCCGCATGGCAGCGCACGCTCCTACCGCGTAGCGCGCGGCTCAGATCGGCCACGCGGCGACCTCGAAGATCAACGGGCAGAGACCATCTCGGGTAACGCACAGCCGTCGGCACTGCACGGTAATGCCGAATTGAGTACATTCATTCCCTCTTCTACGCGCTCACATCGGCGGCGCTGAACGGCGGACCGGTGCGTTTGATGCGACGATGTCCTGTGTGCCAGTTACTTCGGTGACCCTGCGTCACAAAGTGCATGACCTCGACGCTGCGATTCCGTTCTACGAACAGCTGACAGGCGAGGCAGCCAACTCATTCGAGTTCAGTGGGTTGCAGCTGGCCGCAGTCGGACCGTTTCTGCTGTTCAGCGGTCCTGAGGAAATCGCAACGCGCTTCGCGGATATCGCGGCGACCTTGGTTGTGGAGAACCTCCATCAGGTTGTTGCGGCAGCACGGATTGCCGGTGCCAGCGAAATCGCTCCCCCACAGCCCACTCCGAACGGGCTCCGCGCGATTCTCCGCCATCCCGACGGTGCCATCTTCGAGTACGTCGGCATCGAGTACGTCGGCAGCGCTGAGAGGCAGGCACGATAGGGCGGGCTGCAACCTGTCACTGATTTCGGCAGTATCGATGACCGCGGTAAGCCATTGCGAACGTCCTGTAAGTTGCTGCATACCGCGCTGACCGAACCGGCCAGTGTAGTGCGGCGGAAGATCAACGGGGAGAGCGCCGTACGACCGCCGGCAGTAGCGCTCAACCGAATGGCGCGCACAGCATGGCCCGGGACCTGGATTCGACGCGACGGGTCTGGTGCCTATCGCGTGAAGCCTGCCTCGTGGTCGGCGGCCTCGATTTGGTCATGAAAACGTTTGTGAACCCAAGCGCGCTCACCGAGAAGCGTCATCTGCCCCCATCGTCCGGAGACCGGGCCGAGCCGTGTATTGCGAGGGATCGTGCCGATAAGACGCACAGGCTTGGCGCCGCCGGACAGTTTGCTGCTCTCCAGCACATAGATGGCGTCGGGAGTGACTGCTACACAGCGGTATTTGATCCAGAACATCGTGAGCCCGGTGAGATAGGTGATCACGAACAGGGCGAAGCTCGGCGCGGTCTGGTAGATGAACGCCTGCCGGATCACGCTCCCGGCAGGCAGGAACGGTGAAGAATGCTCCACCAGATCCTTCCGAGGCCCCGGGTCATGCGCACGAGACCGTCCGATCTGTCGGTCATGAACAATTCCTTGCTGGCTACTTTGAAGTTCAGCGCGAATACTCGCCCCGCTCAACATCCTGACATGCCCCTACCCACGCTGACCGATCCGGCCCGCGCGGGGCAGGCAAAGATCAACTGGCCGTATCGATCCGGGGCTGACGGAACGTCCGCAACTGCCGAGTGCAGTACTCGGCGGCTCGAGCATCCGGCGCATCGCGCCTCCTCCGAGTAGGCGCGGCACAGGTGTCGAAGCTCGTTGTCGGATCGGAGTACCAGCCGTTTCTCGCCAGGCGAGCGCTGACGCCGTTTCTTCCGGCCGAGCCGGTATGGTGCACACATCGGCAACGCCCAATTCTGCCGCATACCGCGCTGACCTACGGTGCTCACCCCGGCCCTCGGGAAATCAACGGGCTGAGCGCCTTACGTCGGTCGGCAGTGCATCATATGCCGAGTTGCGGGCGGACTTCGACGTGTTTCGCATGTTATTTGGTGGCACGGCAGTGGGATTGTCAGTGTTCGGAGACGGCTTCCTCGTAGGCGCGAAGCGTCGCTATCACGAGGGCGCGCTGCTCGGCCGTCAGCGGGCCCAGGGCTGTACGCCAGCCGCGGTCCGCGCCACCGAGCCACGCCGCGACCGCCGTTCGATGGGCATCGGCGATGGTGACAAGGGTTCGTCTGCGGTCATTGTCGTCGGTCCGTCGATCCACGACGCCCTGGCGGCTGAGGTCCGCGACCATCAGACTCACGGTCGTGGGCGCCACCTCCAGCCGTTGCGCCAGCTCGTTCACCGTCAGCGGCCCGTCGAACAGCACGTAGGTCAGCATCGACAGATGGCGAGGCGCCAGATCGAATGATTGCAACGCTGCCGGGACCGGCAGGCGTTTCGCGCGCCCGATCAGCCGTGGCATGAGCAGCACCATGGCGCGAACGCTGTCGTCCAAGGACAGGCCAGGCTCCGTTGACATACCTTTCTCTCCAAAATATCTTTGCATACAAAGCAATTTTGTCGAACCGGACCTCCATCGTCCCATGCGAACACGCGGGTCCCATCCTCCACAGAGGAGAACCAATGTCCGAACCGATTGCGCGGCCCAGGGCACTGACCATCGGGCTGCACCCCCGTGCCATGGACTACAGCCGCTTCCCCGATCTGGACGAGGCACAGCTGACCGCCAGGGTCGACGCCGCCAACGACGCCCTGCGCGACACCGAATTCGATGTCACCCCATACCTTGTCGGCGCTTCACCCGAGGAAGCCGAAACCGAAATACGAACCCTGCTCGCCCACCAGCGGTTCGACCTCGTCATGATCGGCGGTGCGATACGAGCCCTCCCCGACCACACCCCGCTCTTCGAGCGCATCATCAACGTCCTGGCCGAAGCAGCCCCGGGAATTCGATTCTGCTTCAACACTTCCCCCGAAACCACCCTCGCCGCCCTCCGCCGAGCATCCGCAGCCATCTGAACCCCGACACGCACCAATCGCACCGGCCAACGCGGCCACCAGAAAGATCAACTGGCCGTGGCCATCCGAGGCCGGCCGAATACCGATGAGCGTGCTGTCTGCTTCAGTCACTTCCGGTTCGCGCACTCGGCGCCAGCCGACGCCGGGCGGTATCGACGCGGTGATGGCAGGCTGTGGCGGTGAGCATGCCGGACGACGTCAACGGGTCCCAGTCAGAACCGACCAAGCACGCTATCGAGGTGAGCTTCGTCGTGCGTCAGGATTCATTGCGAATCAGGTATTGGGCGGACGACAGCACGAGCGACATCCTGTGGGATGACCTCAGCACTCGCACAAAGCGTTTGGGCAATGGCGCGTTCATCGATGATGACACGGGACTGACCGGACCGCCGGAACCGGTCATGGAACTCACCGCGCTGGTGCTCGGGACCCTGGGGGCAGGCGGGGCGGTCAAGATGCTGGTGGAAATCCTGCGGGATTGGGTTGCCCGCTACCGGATCAAGGGTCTTCTCGTCGATCTACCCGACGGCACCAGGATCCAGATGGCCGACACATCAATAGAATCGGTGGAGCGCTTTCTTGCCGCGATCGATGCCCATCGTGACGAGACGGCCAAGCCAGCGCCGCCCTCGGCACCAGACACTGCTGATGAGGTGGTAGATGGCGGCGAAGCAGCACCTAGCGAATGATACTGCGGGCAAAGGCGTCCGAAGGTAGACAGACCAGGGTCATCGTGGTGGTTCGTGCCTCTGGGAGTATCCGCTGTTGCCGCGGACCACGCTGACCGAACTGGCCGGCGCCGGCACGACGGAAGATCAATCGGCCGTGCCGATTCGAGGCTGACGGAACGCACTATCCTGCCGAATTCCTTATATCGCAGCAGGATTCATCTAATCGGTCGGAGCTGCCGTTTCGAACAATGCCGTGAAGCGTTCGGGAGCTAGCCTGCGCAACGGGTCGCGGCTCAATCCGTAGCGCTGGTACAGGGCGAGTAGGTCGCGGAACGCTTCATCGTCGACCGCGGCGACGTTGACGGCGATGAACAGTGCCCTGCCTCGACCTCGATATGAGGTGACGCAGGGAAGCTTATCGAGCCATTCGAAGAACGCCGCCTCGTCGTTGTAGGAGTAGTAGGTGAGCGGCTCCACTTCCAGGATCAGGTCACCTGCTGCAGGCATCGCGACTTCAGCGTCGAGCACTTCATCCACGTGAAAGTGACCGACCGCACGCGATCCCTCGGTGACGACAACGACCGAGCCGACCTGGATCCTGTACACGCCCGTGTTCTCGACTATCAACCATCCTGCGTTGGCGGGCGAGTTCCACGCCGTACGATCGTCCACCCGCAGGACGAACGATGCCAACCCATTGCTCACGGTGCGCGGCGGTACGAATGCCGTTGAGGCATAGTCTTGATCGACCGGTGTGGTTGGTGGGCCCGACGAGCGTCCGCCCTGTTCGGGCGTGAGCCAGATGATCCGGCCACGGAACGGAAGACGGCCCGGGAAATGCATGGACGACATTCTGTCGCGCAGTTGATCAGCGCGCGAGGTGGGGTTGCAAACGCTCGGACCGAAGCAAGAAACGCACTCCTCTGCCGATGAGCGCGGGATGCAATTCCGGGCGGCCTCGCCCTCATTCGGAATCAATCTCTGTTCGACAATCTCCGCCCGGCCCGTAGCTCCCACATCGACTGCGACAGCGGCGCAAGGTCTTCGCAAGCGCGGTGAGAGATGTGCCGCGCACGATAGGTCCATGTGGACAACAACCGACAGCGTCGTCTCGGCCGACGGCACCCGCATCGTCTTCCAAACGCTCGGCGACGGACCACCGCTGGTGATCCTGCACGGCGCGCTGGTCACTATGGAGATGTACCAGCCGCTGGCCGAGCTGCTCGCCACCGACTACCGAGTGGTATTGGTCGGTCGACGGGACTATGCGCCGAGCGGAAACGGCACGCGGCCAAGCATTTTCGCCCGGCAGGTGGAGGACCTCGCTGCCGTG
The DNA here is from genome assembly GCF_053601595.1 of Nocardia sp. NPDC004711. Lineage (NCBI taxonomy): Bacteria > Bacillati > Actinomycetota > Actinomycetes > Mycobacteriales > Nocardiaceae > Nocardia > Nocardia sp. NPDC004711. The sequence continues at coordinate 280,484 of NZ_JBSGCB010000004.1, forward strand.
CTCGAACGCCAGGACGGCCCGAGCTTCGTTTTCGGACACTCCGCGGGCGGCCTGGTCACCCTGGAGGCACTCGCCGCAGGCATTCCGAACATCAGGCGGTTCGCACTGTACGAGGCAACCCTGGCGTTCGCGGGTGGCCCGCTGCGACCGACACTGGACCGAGCCCGCGAGCTCGTCGCCGACCACCCCGCCGACGCGGTCTTCGAATTCTTCAAGGCCATCATCGATCCGCCGGCTCCGGATAGCGTCCTGCGTGCGATGGGAGCCGCCATGGCCGCCCGTGCGCCCGGGATGATCGCCGACCTCGAATGCCTCGCCGCGATGGATCCGGACCTGAACCGCTGGTCCACCGCGACCACACCGGCCCTGCTGCTGGCGGGCTCCGCCAGCGATCGGTATGGGCCGGAAAGCATGGAGAAACTCGATGCGGCCCTGCCTGATTCACGGTTTACGTTGCTGGCCGGGCTGACCCACAATCCCGACGATTTCGCTCCGGTCGCGGCCGCCTTGAGCGAATTTTTCCGCTAGCCGCTCACCGGTCGCCGCAGTTCGGAGTCCTGCACGGGCACGCCGCTGCTGATCCACGCCGATGCTCCGGACGGGGTCCGCCCGCCCGCAGCATCGGCCTGACACTCAATTGGTCGGTGGGAACCGCCCCTTCGCCACCACCTTGCCACCCGAGAGTGTGAAGGTGACCACGCTGGGTCCGCTATCCAAACGGAAGGACAAACTGGTCATCGGGTCCAGTCAGGCAGGCGCTATCGGAGCGCTTGTGGGCTGGATGCCCCAAAAGCCAGGGGCGCGAACACAATTCACCCCGACGGCTGGTCCGAGTCCAACCTGCCTCGATCGTCGAGCAGACGTCCGCTCATTGCGAATGGAGTGTGTTCTGAGCCATCTGGTCTGCCTGGCACCAGACCGGGCGGCGGCCGTCGAATGCCGTTGCGGCACGCCGTCAGCCGAGCGCCCATCCCGCCTCGGCGGCATGGGCGTGAAATGCCTTCCATGCCTGCCAGACTCGCGTGGCGCCGAATTGGGCGTTGAAGCGCAGTACGTCTCGAACGTCGTTCACGGTCGCGCCGCCGCCGAGGGCTCGTTGAGCGTGGATGCGGAAGGTATCGCCCAGGGTTTGGTAGTGGATATCGATACTCATTGTGGCGAAGGCTCTTTCGCGGACCGTGAGGGTATCCGGACCGGAGGGGGTGCGCATCCGGGACTGGAGATCGAAGTAGTCCAGGAAGTGCGGATCCAGCTGGGCCAGTGTGGTGCGCACCGGGTCCGGCAGCGGCGACGGCGGGGCGTCAGGTCCGCTGGTCAGCAGTTCGCCGGGTAGTTCCGCGATATCCGGTTGCGGCAGGCCCAGAGCCGTTTCCAGCTCGGCGAGGCGATCGAATGCGGCCAGGGCCGTGTGATAGCCGCTGTCGTAGGAAATCAAGCGCAGCAGTGCGCGTACGTCCGCGGTGGTCACGCCGAGCCGTAGTCCCGCGCGGAGGTGGAGTTCGAAGGGGAGTCCGAGGGCTTGGGCGCAGACGTCTGCGGTCAGGCGCAGGAGCGCCTTCTCCCGGTCGGTCAGGCCGGATATCTCGTTGGCGTGCCTGGCGGTGGCCGTGCCCATCTGCGCGAACATCGCATCCAGTGCGGCGAGATCGGTGCCGGCGGGTGGGGTGACTGCGGTCATGGCGACCACTCCTCATTTTATGAACATATGTTGCGCTACAGCTGTAGCGCTATGAATGTAGCGCAATGCCTGTCCAGTTACAATGCTCGTCATGGACGAGATCTCGGCCCCGCGCCGCCGCCCGAACGCCCGCGGGCGCGGCGAGATGCTCCGGGAGGAGATCGTCGAGACCGCGATGCGGATGCTCGACGAACTAGCCGACGATGAGGCGCTGTCGCTGCGCGCGGTGGCCCGCACCATCGGGATCGCCGCCACCTCGGTGTATCTGCACTTCCCCGACCGGGATTCGCTGGTGCTCGCGGTGGCCCAGCGCTGCCATGAGGAACTCGTGGACGTCGGCGACGTAGCGGATGCCGCCGAGCGAGATCCCGGCCGCGGCCTGCGCGCGCGAATGTTGGCCCAGGTGGCCTGGGCCGAGCAGCATCCCGGCCTATACAAGGTTCTGCACGAGAGCACCGTGCACCGCAAGCTCGGCATGCCCTTCAAGCAGGTGATGGTCAAGCGCACCGTCGACGCCGTGCAGCGCTGTATGGACGCGAACCTCGCCCCTGCCGACGACGCGACCACGGTCGCCATCGACCTGCGCACCGCCGTGAACGGCATGCTCTCCCAACGCATCAACGAACCCGATATGCCCTGGCCCCCCGCCACTGAGCAACTCGACCGCTTCCTCACCAAACTCGTCGGCCTCGGTTTTTCCGGATCACTCGGATAACCGGTTTCCTCAGAGCCGTTACGCCGGCAGCACTGGACACTCCCGAGGAGTTCACCGGGCTACGAGTGAACTCCGGGATGTTCGGTGTCTGACTGTGACGATCCGCGCACGGCTGTGAGGCCCGGATGGCCATGACGCCGCCAGCTGCACAGCACTCGGACGCAACCGACCAAACGCACTACTCTGCCGCTGGCTGACCAAAGCGGTCGGTCCGGCCTCGGAAGTTCAACCAGCCGTGCCCAATCCGCAGCCCAAGCCAGTTGGGCCGACCACCTCGCAGCCGGGGTTATCGATGGTGCAGATCTGGTATCCAGCTGACGACGCCGATACCTCGCCCCTGGCACCGTGGATGGCGCCGGGCGCTGAACACCTTTCAAGCCGAGGATCTTGCCAGCCACGGCTACGTCGTGGTCGCCGTCAACCACACTCACGAGGCATTCGCGGTTCAATTCCCCGACGGGCACACCGAGCACAGTGCGGTGCCGGTGGATTCGCCGCCGACCGTCCCGTCCGACCAATTGCTTCCGACCCGAGTCGCCGACATGCGTTTCGTTCTCGATCAACTCGCCGCCGCGGCCGGACATTCCACCAATGCCGCTGCTGCGCTACCACAACACCTCGCCGATCAGCTGGACCTGACGAAAGTCGGTATATTCGGCCATTCCCTCGGAGGGTCGACCACCGCTCAAACCATGCACGACGACACGCGCGTCACCGCCGGCGTCAATCTGGACAGCCCCGTACTCGGCTCCGTCGCCACCGACGGTCTCGATCGGCCGCTGCTGATGCTCGCCAGCGACACCTGGCCGTGGTTCGGGCACTCGGGCTGGGAACCGTATTGGACAACCAACACCGGACTGAAGCTGCCCCTCCGCATCACAGGCACCCGGCCACATGTCCTTCACCGACGAACAGGCGATCGTGGCAGCAGTGGCCGCGGCGGGCCTTCTCCCCGAAGACACGAAGAACACCGCGATCGGCTCGATCGATCCAAGCCGCTCGATCGACCTCCAACGCTCATCCCTACTGGCCTACTTCGACGCCGTTTTCGGCCGCACCGATAACAGCCTCGCGCAAACCCTCGAGCGACTCGCACAGCCCGAAATGCTTCCACACCTGTGACCCCTGCTCTTTGCTGACGAATATCCTGTAACGCCGAGTTGAAGATGTTTCGGCGGTCCGCGACGTCTATCGCGAACCGCCGAGTACTTGCAGATGTCAGTTGTTCGCTCTTCCATAGACAGCCATGGCATCGCGGGCGAATTCCGTTGTGCCGACTCCATGAATGTCGTAGCTGGCCCGGAATCGTTCGTCGGAGACATACATCTCGCCGAGACGGGCGAATGCCTCTTCGAACGGCTTGCCACCCCAGGAGCGGCCCTGCCATCCTTCACGCACCCATTCCGCGTGGCGGGCGACGATGTCCTGGACCTCGGGGCTGTCGACCGACAATCCCGAGGCATGGGCGCGCCCGTAATCGGCAGCGATATCCAGGGCGGTCTGCTGGAAGTCCTTCTTCTGCTCATCCGTCTTCGACCGCCACCAGCGATCGCTGGACTCGTAGGCGTCCTTGCCCCAGCGCTGGATGACCTCGTCCTTGTACCGGGTGTGGTCGAAGCCATCGAAGGATTCGGCGGGCATGAGTGGTTGTCCTTTCTCGAGTTTGAGCACAGTCGTGGCGACCGAGGAGATCTGCCGATCGATGCGATCGCGCTCTCGCCGCAGCAGGTCCAAATGAATCCGCAAGGCATCGACCGTCGTCGTCATATCCATGCCGTCGGCGGCCAGTGCCTCCGCGATCGCCGGAAGCCCGAGCCCGAGTTCCCTCAGCAGCAAGATCCGCTGCAACCGGACCAGGGCCCCCGAGTCGTAGTACCGCATCCCGTTGGCTCCGGTCCGACGAGGAACCAGCAACCCCAATTCGCCGTAGTGGCGCAGTGTGCGGCTGGTGGTTCCAGCGGCCTTGGCCAGGTCCTGGATCGACCACTCCTGTGCGTTCACATCGATAAGCCTGCCAATTGACGTTGCGTCAATGTCAACCCAAGATCAGGCACATCAGTCTGGCTATGCAGTCCCTCAAACATCCGCTATTGCTGCATACCGCGCTTACCGAACCGGCCAGCGCGGGGCGTCGGAAGATCAACGAGCAGAGAACCGTACGACTGCCGGCAGTGCGCGCTATTGCCGAATGGCGGGTAGAACGAACCAAGCGAGGATGATCAAATGGAGTCGATCCTGCGGGAAGAACCACCTCGCTTTGCCGGAGAACGCCAGATGCTCACCAGCTTTCTCCAATACCAGCGAGAAACCTTGGCGTGGAAGTGTTCTGAGCTCTCGGCCGCCCAGCTGCGACAGCACGCGGTGCCACCGTCAAAGCTGTCGTTACTAGGACTCATCCGCCATATGACCGATGCGGAACGCGGCTGGTTCGCCCGCACTCTCGGCGGCGCAGACGCACCCGCGTTCCACTGGCGGGCTGACCGATCACAGGATGTCGACTTCGACGTCGCAGACGCCGACGTGGATGAGTCGTTTCGCTTGTGGCACGAGGAATGTACGCGCTCGCGTGAACTCGTAGACAGCTGCGAGTCACTCGACACGGTTGGGGTTCACCAGCCCAGCGGCGACAGCTACAGCATGCGCTGGATCCTCACGCACATGATCGAGGAGTACGCCCGCCACAACGGCCACGCCGACTTGCTCCGAGAACAACTCGACGGTCGCACGGGCGAGTAGAGCCGACCGCACGGGTATCCGGTCATGCCGCATGTCGCGCTGGCCCAATCGGCCAGCGCGACGTGAGCGAAGATCAAGCGGCCGAGGCGATCTGAGGCCAGCGGAACGTCCTGCATT